>JASEGV010000048.1 GCA_030017895.1 Bacteroidota bacterium
AAGGGTGAAACTTAAAAGATTATATCCGTCAATTCATGGCTAACACAACACTAGTTGAAATTGCAGCAAAATATAATTTAGCGATAATATCGGATGAAGTATTTTTAGATTATGCGATAACTGATAATGAACAAAGACTAGAATCGTTTGCCGGGAAATACGAAGTACTAACATTTACAATGAGCGGTATTTCAAAAATGTTAGGTTTGCCTCAAATGAAATTAGGATGGATCGTTGTTAATGGTCCGAACAGGCAATGCGTGGATGCTTTATCGCGGCTCGAAATGATTGCAGATACATATCTGTCGGTAAATATACCTGCTCAAAATTCACTACGCTACTGGCTGAATCAATTCCATCATATAAAATCAAAAATATTGGATCGCGTTAGGCAAAACTATTTTCTTTTGCAGGGAGCCAACAAAAATAATGTAGCGTCATCCGTTTTGTCTGTTGAAGGGGGATGGAATGCAATAATAAAACTTCCGAAAATTCGCACTGATGATGAGTGGGTGGAAAAATTTCTTCTTAACTCGAATGTCCTGTTCCAGCCCGGATATTTCTACGACTTTGAAGAAGATGCTAATCTTGTAATGAGTTTGATACAACATCCCGAAATCGTTGAAATAGCTTTAAATTTATCAATATTTAAAGAGCGTGTTGCCGAATAGTCATTGCGAACGTAGCGATGCAATCTCACTCTCGAAATCAACTCAATAATAAGAGATTGCTTCGTCGTCCGTCGGCTGACCGACTCCTCGCAAAGACATTTTAATCCATTTGGCAACACATTCATAAAGTATAGCTCAATATTTTACTTTCTGATATATTTAGTTCCAGTCTCCCAAACGTGTGCGTTCAATCACGCCTCTTGTGCAATATCACATGAACGAGCAATGCTATTAGTTATAATGTGAGCAGATAAAAGCCACATAACTTAAGAGAATAAAAATGTATAAAGAAGATAAATTTGTTGAAAAATTTGAAGATTTGAAAGAATCTGACGAATTTATTAGTGACAGCACGCCCCTGAAATTTGTAGAATACGAGGGAAATTCTTCGAATGATCAGATGCCAACGGGTGTGGTATTTACCGACCTTATCAATCATCAAATTGAAAAAGAAATCAAAATTGATGAACCTGACGATTCAGGAGGAGAATCCGTAACGAGTTCCGAACTACCCGCTTTAAGCGAAAGTTTAAAGCCACCGGCTCCAAAATTATCCAAACAAGTCAATGCTTTACCACGATTTATAGACCTATTGTTGAAAAATAAAGTTATAAATATGGAAATGGTAGCAAGTGCTATAGAGATCCATCGAAAGGACGATCAGAAACGCCGGTTGTTAGATATTTTGATTGAAGATTTAGCTGTCGATCGTGACGTAATCTTCAAATATGTTGCGCGGCATTATTCTTTTGAAACTGTAAATGCGACATCTGTTTTTGGGAACAAGGATAAACTTCAATTCATCAAAAAGCATTTGCAGTCGTTGCACCCCTTTTTTTATGAATTGGCTGTTCGGAGAAAAATTCTCCCCTTCGAATTGTACACCAATGGAGTAGATAAGCTAATCGTAATTACACCCGACCCGACACACCCTGACGTCTCGAAGGTTGCAAAAGCTTTTAAATATCGAAAAGCGGAAATTAAATATATATCTCTTGGCGAATTTAACGAGTTGTGGAGGCAATTAGCATTCGATCAAGGTTTGAAATCTGGGGGACTCGATTTCAGTGATGAGTTCATGCAAGTTTCAAAAATGGAATATGAGAGCGAGCTTGAACGTTCAATCGATGAATCTGTAGGACACGGTAAACTTGCTGAGCTTGTTGAAAGTATTATGGTAGATGGAGTTCGTACAGGAGCAAGCGATATTCACGTTGTTCCACGAGCTGCTTTGCGGACAGAGTTTCACTTTAGAATTGATGGCAGATTAACGATTTGGAGTACAGTCTCAGATGTCCGTGCTGAGGGAATTTTAGCTGTTGTGAAAGACCGTGCAAAAAATTTAGACCGCTTCGAAAAATTCCTTTCTCAAGATGGGTTCGCTCAAAGAACTGTGGATAATCAAGTAGTTCGTTTCAGGTTTTCTACTATGCCTATTTATGGGGGCGACCTGAAAAATAAATTGGAGTCTATCGTAATTCGGATTTTGCGTGGGGGCGACGTTATTGCAGGTTTAGATTCATTAGGAATGGATAAACACACCTCGGATAATTTCAATAAATCGATTCGAAAAACGCAAGGAATAATTGTTATCACAGGTCCTACAGGAAGCGGTAAAAGCACGACTCAGCTCTCAGCAATTAAAATGATTATCGATCCGGCGTTGAATATAGTTACAATCGAAGATCCTGTTGAATATTTAATCGACGGTTGCCGGCAAGTTAAACTAAATCACAAGCTCGATTTTGAAAGTGCACTGCGCGGATTATTACGCCACGATCCGGATGTTGTGATGGTCGGTGAAATGAGAGACAAAGTGTCCGCAGATATTGCAGTCAAATTGGCAAATACAGGGCACTTAGTTTTTTCGACTCTTCACACCAACGATTCCATCAGCGCCATAACACGTTTATATAATATGGGGATTGAACCCTTCTTGCTCGCTTACACTATTAATGTTATAGTTGCTCAACGACTACTAAGAAAATTATGCGAGAGGTGTAAAACAGTTGATGAAGATTTGAATTATGAGTTACTCTTAGATTTGGGTATTGAAGAGGAAATTATTAAAGGAACAAAGTTTTACAAGCCTGTCGGTTGTATTCGCTGCATTAAGGGTTACCGCGGGCGGATAGGTATCTTTGAGGCTCTGAAGATGTCGAAAGAAATGCGACAGGTTATATTAAGGTCAAAAGATTTAATTGATGAAGATGCACTGCGTACGTTAGCTTTGAAAAATGGTATGATCACATTGAAACAATCCGCTATCAATTTAGCTACATCCGGTGTTACTTCGTTACACGAAATTACAGGAATAGCGATGGAAAATTAAAAAATACGGTTCCCCACCGTATAAATAGCAACAAACAACAAAAAACACAAACCTCCGAGCCCGGGCAACTTCCTCCCGGGCTTTTTTATTTTCAATCCGGTAAAATTTGATAATCATCATCAGTCGTTTTATATTTGAGTATAATGTTAATTCGTTTACACATAGCAATTCGTGGTGCTGTTCAGGGCGTAGGTTTTCGTCCTTTTGTTTATCGTATTGCAACAGAGATGAAATTAAATGGTTTTGTACTAAATTCTTCTAAAGGAGTTTTTATAGAAGCAGAAGGTGAAAAGTCCGTTCTAGATAAATTTTTAATGCGTTTAGAGAATGAAAAACCAAATATCTCAGTGATTACGAGTTTAGAATTTTCGTTCCTCGATCCGGTTGGGTTTCAAACTTTTGAAATCCGGGAAAGTACACAAGATGCAGAAATCTCTGCTTTCATATTGCCGGACATCGCCGTTTGTGAGGATTGCTTGAACGAGATGTTCGATCAGGAAAACCGCCGCTATCTTTATCCATTTATTAATTGCACTAATTGCGGACCTCGTTTTTCAATTGTCGAAACATTACCGTACGATCGCCCGAACACTTCAATGAAAAATTTTACAATGTGTATAGAATGTCGTCGTGAGTACGAAAATCCCATCGACCGTCGCTTTCACGCTCAACCGACTGCTTGCCCGATATGCGGGCCACAAATTGAACTGTGGAATAAAAATGGGGAAGTGGTTTCAGAAAAATTTGAAGCTATCACAAAAACCGTTGAACTAATTGAGGAAGGTAAAATAATTGCATTTAAAGGTTTAGGCGGTTACCAACTAATTGTTGACGCTTCTAACAACGAAGCTGTTTCTCAACTTCGCAAACGCAAACAACGGGAAGAAAAACCTCTCGCTTTAATGTCTCCAAATATCGATTTCATAAAAATGCTCTGTGATGTTTCCCAATTTGAAGAGCGCTTATTACTTTCACCCGAATCTCCAATTGTATTGCTGAAGAGAAAGCTGAACTCTGAAAAAATAATTTCAGAATTAATCGCTCCTGGAAATCCATACTTGGGTGCTATGCTTCCTTATACTCCGCTTCATCATCTATTAATGAAACTGCTTGTAAAACCTGTTGTTGCAACGAGTGGTAATTTATCGGAAGAGCTAATGTGTATTAACGAACATCAGGCGTTGAAACGGCTGAGTGGGATTGCTGATTATTTTTTAGTTCATAATCGCCCGATTGTTCGGCACGTAGATGATTCAATCGTCCGCATTATTAACGGCAGGGAAATGGTTCTGCGTCGTGCACGTGGTTATGCACCTCTACCAATTCTTATTGAAACATCAAATCTCTCAAAACCAACATCCATAATTGCAGTTGGTGCGCACTTAAAAAATACGATTGCTCTTACAAATTCGAATAGCATATTTATCAGTCAACATATTGGCGACCTTGCTACCAACGAAGCTTATCAAGCCTTCTCGGATGTGATTTCAGATTTCGAAAAAATGTATAATTCTAATGTTCTCCATATTGCACACGATTTACATCCGGAGTATCTTTCAACAAAATATGCTCAATCCGGGAAGAGAGAATTAATCGGTGTTCAGCACCACCAAGCTCACATTGCTTCGTGCTATGCCGAAAATCGTTTGAGTGGAAATACGCTTGGTGTTGCTTGGGACGGAACAGGTTATGGAACAGACGGGACAATCTGGGGTGGCGAATTTTTTATTTATGATGGGAAAGAGTTTAATCGGGTGGCTACGTTTAAACAATTTCGATTACCCGGCGGCGAACAAGCAATCAAAGAACCTCGTCGTGCAGCATTAGGAATATTGTATGAAATTTATGGGGATAAAATTTTTAAACCATCATTTATCCCTTTTATGAATAATTATTCTACTTCAGAATTACAAATACTAAGACTAATGTTTGCAAAGAACATCAACTGTCCGATTACTTCAAGTGCGGGCAGGCTTTTCGATGCAGTTTCAGCTTTGATTGGTATTAAGAATAGTTCTGCATTCGAGGGACAAGCCGCAATGATGTTGGAATTTGCAGCGGATTCAACAATTGAAGAAAACAGCTATTCGTTTAATATTCATCAAAAAGAATTATATGAAGTTGACTGGCGAACGATGATAGAAGAAATATTGGAAGATGTCAGAAATAATATTATACAAGAAATTATTGCAAAGAAATTCCATAACACAATGGCTCATATCATTTTAAAGATCGCACAAATGATTCCCGAGTATAAAGTAGTTTTGAGCGGTGGATGTTTTCAAAATGCAATACTTTTAGAAGAAACAATTATGCTGTTAAAAAAAACAGGTTTCAAACCTTATTGGCACCAACGTATTCCACCGAACGACGGTGGAATTTCGCTCGGACAAGCAGTGATCGCGTTGAATAAAATAAATTATAAAATAAAGGAATAATAAAATGTGTCTTGCAGTTCCCGGAATAATCATTACAATCGAAGAAGTCGATTCATTACGGATGGCTAAAGTGAGTTTCGGCGGTGTGATGAAACAAATATGCCTTGAGTGGGTACCTGAAGCTAAAATTGGTGATTATGTTATTGTGCATGTAGGGTTTGCTTTGAACATAGTCGATGAAAAAGAAGCCGAAGAAACTTTGAAAATGATTTCTGAAATTGAAGCGTTGATGATCGAAGAGGAAAAACAAAACACTACGAGTCCAGTATGAAATACTTAGATGAATACCGCGATGCAAAAGTTGCGCAGGTTCTGATTCAAAAAATAAAAAGTACAGCAAAAAGGCCGTGGGTGATAATGGAAATTTGCGGGGGGCAAACGCACACAATTTTGAAATATGGAATTGAAGAGTTGCTGCCTACGAACATCACACTCGTTCATGGTCCCGGCTGTCCAGTCTGTGTAACACCACTTGAGATGATCGATAAAGCAATCGCTATTGCCTCGCTGAAAGATGTGATATTTACTTCCTATGGTGATATGCTGCGAGTTCCCGGTTCGAAATCAGATTTGTTAAACGTGAAAGCAAACGGCGGTGATGTGCGCATGGTTTACTCGCCATTAGACGCATTAAAAATTGCTGAAACTAATCCGGAGAATAAAGTTGTTTTCTTTTCAGTTGGTTTTGAAACTACAGCGCCGCCGAATGCTATGGCAGTTGTTGAAGCTCAACGTCGTAAATTAAATAATTTCTCGATCCTTTGTGCTCATGTTTTGGTACCTCCGGCAATCGAGGCATTGTTATCTTCAAAGGCGAGCCGAATTCAGGCGTTTCTTGCTGCTGGACACGTTTGTACTGTGATGGGTTATTCCGAATATCTGCCGATATCAAAAAAATATAATACCCCAATCGTTGTAACAGGTTTTGAACCGGTCGATATTTTGCAGGGAATTTTGATGGCTGTTCAACAATTGGAAGAAAGTCGTTGTGAAGTGGAAAATCAATATTCGCGTTCAGTGCGACTTGAAGGGAATCCGATTGCAAAAAAACTTCTTGCAGAAACATTCGATATTGTCGATCGGAAGTGGCGTGGCATAGGAACAATTCCACAAAGCGGATATCGGTTGAAAGAAAAATATTCATCTTTTGATGCAGAAAAAATATTTAATGTTGAGTATATTACTAAAGAGGAATCGCCGCTGTGCATTGCAGGCGAAGTATTACAAGGATTAAAAAAGCCAACCGAGTGCAGTGCGTTCGGGACTCTCTGTAAACCGGAATCTCCGTTAGGTGCACCAATGGTTTCAACCGAAGGTGCCTGTGCTGCATATTTTCATTATCATAAATAGAGAAAGTAAATGGAAGAAAACAAACAATTTAATATTGACAATTATTCCTGTCCACTGCCGATAACAGATTACGACAAAGTTATGATGGCACACGGTGGAGGTGGAACATTGTCGCATCAGCTAATAGAAAAAATGTTTTTATCTCAGTTCGATAATGAGCTACTAAATATGCAACACGATGGCTCAGTGTTCGAAATTGGAGAGGAGAGATTTGCATTTACAACCGATTCGTATGTTGTGCAACCTATATTTTTTCCCGGAGGTGATATAGGTGAACTTGCAGTAAACGGAACGGTAAACGATTTAGCGATGTGCGGCGCCGAACCTATTTACCTTTCCGCAGGATTTATTCTAGAAGAAGGCTTCCCTTTGGAAGATTTGTGGCGTATTACAATCTCAATGAAAAAAGCCGGTGAAAGAGCCGGTATCAAAATCATTACGGGCGACACGAAGGTGGTTGACCGCGGGAAAGGGGATAAAATTTTTATCAACACTTCGGGTATCGGAAAAATATATCCGGGGATTGAAATATCTCCAAAGAATTGCAAGCCCGGTGATGTAATAATTATCAGTGGAAAATTAGCGGAACACGGTATGGCGATAATGTCGGCTCGCGAAGGGTTGGAATTTGAAACTGCAATCAAAAGCGATACCCTTCCGTTAAATTCATTGGTGTCGGCGATGGTAAGAGTTTCTAACAAAATTCACGTTATGCGCGACCCAACCCGTGGAGGTGTAGCAAGTACTCTGAATGAAATCGCATCATCAGCCGGTGTCGGAATCGAGATTGGCGAATTAGCAATTCCGATTTCCGAAGAAGTAAGAGCCGCTTGCGAAATATTAGGATTCGATCCGCTTTATGTTGCAAATGAGGGAAAGTTGATTGCTTTTGTCGAGCAGGAAGACGCTGATAAAATATTGGTGGCTATGAAAAATCACCCCGACGGAAAAGATGCTGCAATTATTGGTAGAGTTGTGAGCGAGCACCCCAAAAGAGTTATTATGAAAACTTCTATCGGAAGTATGCGTGTAGTGGATATGATATCGGGCGAACAATTACCAAGGATTTGTTAGGATAATACTATGAACTTCCTCGCTATAGACTTTGAAACAGCCGATTATCAACCGGATAGTGCTTGTGCTATCGGACTTGTACGAGTTGAGAACGAAAAGATTGTTGCTCGTGAAGCCCATCTTATTAACCCACCTCGTAGGAGTATGGTTTTTACATATATACATGGAATTACTTTGGCAGATGTTATGCACTCACCTAAGTTTAAAGATGTTTGGGGAAAGATCGATCATCTTTTGAAAGACATCGATTTTTTCGTTGCCCATAACGCAGGATTTGATAAAGGAGTTTTGTATGCTTGTTGTGCAACTTCAGGACTTCCTCTTCCGGCAACTGAATTCGAGTGTACGATGCGGCTTGCACGAAAAATCTGGAAAATTCATCCAACAAAATTACCCGATGTTTGCCGCCGTTTCGATATCTCGCTCAATCACCACGATGCCGCATCTGATTCTGAAGCGTGTGCTCGAATAATGATTCGAGTGTTACAAGAAACCGGAAATACCTATCTAAAAAATAAAAAATAATTATGTTTATAATAATCCTCTTAATATTACTGAATAGTTTAACTTTTGGACAAACAAAAATGAAGTACAATACCTTATCTACTGAAGAGCAACGAGTTATTATTAATAAAAGTACCGAAATACCGTTCACAGGTAAATATGTTAAGCATAAAGAAAAAGGAACATATATCTGTCGGCAATGCGGTGCACCTTTGTATCGGTCGTTAGATAAATTCGATTCTGATTGTGGCTGGCCCAGTTTTGATGACGAAATCGCCGGTGCGGTAAAACGAGTGCCTGATTCGGATGGTATGCGAGTAGAGATTACTTGTTCTAAATGCGGCGGGCATCTCGGTCATGTGTTTGAAGATGAAGGGTTCACTCCCAAAAATGTGAGGCACTGTGTTAACTCTGTATCATTGGATTTTATCCCTCAAAAGAAGAAGTGAAATTAATAACTTTATTCAAGTTGAACGGTTGCAAACAGAAACCGTTGTCCGACGGACTCCTTTGGAGAAACGGTTGAAAAATATTGTATATTTTAACAGTTTTTTATTTCTCGTTACTAAGGAGATCAACTTGAGTTACCTTAAAACGGAAATTCTATTAATCCTTCAGGCACATCTTCCTTTTTCTTTACATCTGGTTTAATAGCTTGTAAATGGACGGAGTTTCTTCGAACATAAATTGCTTTTCGCGGTGTAGTCGGGCAGGCATACTCGCAGGCGCCACATCCTGTACAAAGGTCGTTGTTGAGTTCGGGAAGTTTTAATTTCCCTTCATAAGGAGCCATCTTAACGGCTTTTGTCGGGCAGTGCTCTGCACAAGCAGCACATTCTTTTTTCTTATCAATTACTACGCAATCTTCTTTTACAAAATGCGTTCTACCAATTTGTATTAATTTTTTTGATGGAACATCAACAGGCAGAATAGCTCCGCTTGGACAAATTAAAGTACAAATGTTGCAATCGTAGTTACAAAAGCTCGCATCGTAATTCAATTTCGGCTGTAGAATTCCATCTATCCCATAATCGAACAAGGTTGGATATAATACATGCGTAGGGCAGGAGGTTACGCACAAATGGCAAGCAGTGCACAAACTTTTAAAATGTTCGATGCTGATAGAACCGGGAGGCGAAATAGGATGCTTTCTTGCATCTTGAAACCCGTTTCTCTGAATTCCAATTGTATCCGTTATCGACATAACCGGTAGTGAGGTTACAGCGACTGGAATAATATTATACTTAAAAAAATTTCTTCTTGAAGAATTGAAAACAACCAGCGAGGTTGATGCATTTCTTAATTTGATTCCAGCATAAATAACACCGCTCGTCGGGCACGATTTTATGCAATTAAAACAACCAATACACGAAGCGAAATCAATTCGTTTAGTTTCGCTTTCAATACAGTTAGCTTTGCACACTTTTTCACAAGCACCACATTCGTTGCAGGCGGTTTCATTGATCACGATTTTAAAGATTGAAAACCGGGAGATCAATCCTAATAATGCACCCGCCGGACAAAGACTATTGCAAAATAATCTGCCTTGTGAATACGACATGTAAACTATGAGTGCAAAAAATAAAATGGGTATTGCAAGAATATCTAAACTAATTTTGCGTAAAGGGATAACGTATACAAAATAGAGTTGAAAGTCTCCTAAAATATTGGAAATAAAGTTGTTCGTTAAAATTATCAGGGGTTCTGCGGTGTTTGTTAAAATTCTACCGTAATTACTGAATGGCTCAAACAAATTCAATAACGTGGTGCTGCCAGCGACTGTAAATATCGTTAAAAGAATAAATAATAAATAATGATAAATGTAAGGCGATTTTTTATACTGGAACCTCTCCCGCAGGTTAATTTTTCTTTTTAAATAAATAACAATGTCTTGAAGAGTCCCTATTGGGCAGAGAGTCGAACAATAAACTCTTCCGAATGCAAACGTCAATAGGATAATAAAAATCAGCCCGATGGTTGTTACGCCGGTATAAAAGAGAATTTTTAGGAGCGCAGGAATCAGTTGCAGTGCTACAACATAGTTAGTGAATTCCGGTGAAATTTTATTCCACGGATCTAAGAATAACAGACTGATGAGAACAAAAAAAACAAGAGAAACTACAAATCGAATATTTTTGAGACGAGTTAATTTAGGACGACTCACACAGTTATCCGTTTTATATTGAGTTTATCTAAATCTTTTATCCCAACCTTCATCTCTGCCGCATATCGGATATAGCCGATGTCATCCGGATTCAATCCAAAGAGTTTAGCGGCTGCGGCATCCACTGCTACCATATCGGTTGATATTAATTGTGCCTTCATAGTTACTACATCTTCAATGGAAATGCCGCGTGGACCGTTTGCTTTCATTACCCAATAGGCATCTACAATATTTAAGTCGGGTTTGCGGTATGTAGCAAAATCAGCTATGCACTGGTGCAAATCTGTTCGATGCCAGTATCTTCTGTCCCACACGTTTCCCATCAAATTTTTCATTGCGATTGTTAATGTTGTTCCGCTATGGCTTTTAAGTATGGGAACGTTAATGAATACGTTTGAGGAGAGTATAATTTCGTGTTCTTTGGTAGTTTTCAAAGATTTACCATTAGCAATTGTTACGGATTGGTAGTAGCTTTCACTATTACCTGGAACAATTTTTCCGCCAACATCTTTTACAGCTTTTTCGATGCCGCTGTTTTGGTAAGCTCGTTGCCATTCGTCGCATGTGTGGTCAACGACATAAACATCCTTTGCACCCGCATCAATACAATGTTTGACAATTCGGGAAACTAATTTTGGATGTGTATTGGCTGCACGTTCGGGAGGTACATCCCAGCCGATATTAGGTTTTACAACAACTGTCTGTCCTTTCTTAACGAATGTTTTCATACTCCCTAATGCTTCAATACCTTTATCGAACATTATATCCGGCTCGCCTCCTTTAATTGCAATAAGATCGTAAGTGGTTGATGTGATTGGAAAAAGTTTTTCATACTTTCCAAAATTAAGCAGAGACCCAAGTGCCGCTGAAGCTCCAATACTGCTTTTAATAAATGCTCTTCGATCCATAACAATTTTTCCTAAAGTTATTGATGATGTTGTTTAGTTACTGAAGTTACGCAAAAGAGTCATTCTGAACGAAGTGAAGAATCTGAAACCTCAAATTCAGGCTATTTTTAGATGTTTCGCTTCGCTCAACATGACAAAAAGTCAATTCTGCGTAACTTCAGATATTAAGAGATAAAAATTGTAAAATCTAATACTTGCATTTAAAAGTCAAATAAGTAGCCACGACATAGTCGGTGCTACTTATTGAGAGAACTTGCTAAACAGAATCTCGCGGAGACGAGCATTTGATACTATTTGAGTATCATAAGTTTTTTTATTTGAGTGAATGTGCCGGCTTCAAGACGGTAAAAATAGAGTCCGCTTGCAAACTCTTTTGCATCCCAACGGACTATGTGATTTCCCTCCGGTAATTCCTGTGAAATTAATGTGCTGATTTCGCTGCCAAGCAGATCGTAAACCTTAAGACTCACATTCGATTTAACAGGTAAAGAAAATTTAATAGTCGTACTTGGATTGAACGGATTGGGATAATTCTGTTTCAGGCTGAATTCGAGAGGTGTTTCGTCTGCACTATAGAGTGTAGATACATTTATCATCACTGAGTTGCTGTAGTGTGATAATCCGTTGTTGTCAATTTGACGCAATCTGTAATAGTAAATACCAGGTAAAGTAATAGTTCTATCAAAATATCTATATTCGTGTTGTTCAAGGGTTGTCCCGCGTCCCTCCACAAAGCTTTCAGGAATCTCTTCAAAATTTAACTCATTTTCAGCACTTCGTTCTACATAGAAACCATAGTTATTAATTTCACTGATTGTTGACCACTTTAATTCGACAGTCCCATTAGTGTGTAAAAAATTGGCGGTGAATGAAGTTAAAGTTACGGGCAAATACGTATCGCCTGGGTTATCAATTCCAGAAAAATAGAATCGAGTTTCTCCACCAACGGATGTATAAATTCCTCCTGCATATACTTTCGCGGTATTAGTATTAAGCGAAATTGATTTAACCCATCCATTTAAATTTGGATTCCAAATAGTTAAAAATCCTGTTGAGGTTTCGATTTCTGCTAAATAATTTCGACTGGTTCCACCTATATTTGTGAAAGATCCACCTACATATATGCTCGCCCCGGAGGCTATAATTGAATGAACCACTCCATTTGCATTGGGATCCCAAAAAGAAGAATTGCCAGTAGTAGCATCGATTGTGGCAATTCGGTTTCTATTTTGGCCACCGATATTAGTAAAATTACCTCCTGCGTATATATTAGAACCTGAAACGGCTAAGGCACGCACTGTCGCGTCTGCATCGGGATTCCAATCTTTTACACTACCAGTGTATGCATCGATTGCAGCGATTCTTCTCCGTTGGAGATTGGTAACAAGACCTAATCGTTCAAAAGTACCACCAAAATATAATGTTGAACCAGAGACAGCAAGTGACAGTACTCCAACACCGGTACTTTTACCGGAATCATCAAGTGCATCTACATTCCAGTTTCTTGAAAGACCAGTATTAATATCAAGGGCTGCAATCTTGATATCTGCTCCACCACCGATGTAATTAAAATATCCGGCGGCATAAATATTTGAGTCTAATACAGCGAGTGCCATAACGTTGCCATTTGCATTCGGATTCCAGTTTGTTAAATTTCCAGTGTTTATGTCGAATGCAGCAATTCTGTTTCTTGTTAGTCCACCAATATTTGTAAACTCACCACCGACAAAAATTTTTGAGCCGTAAACCAAGAAAGCGTAAACATTACCATTTGCATTCGGGTTCCAAGGTGTAGCGTTTCCAGTTGTTGCATCAATCGCAGCAATTCTATTTCTTGTTATTCTACCGATTGTTACAAAGGTTCCCCCAGCATACACTGTGGTCCCGGAAACAGCGAGCGCTAAGACATTACTATTTGAATTAGGATTCCAGCTTGTGGCATTGCCGGTTGTTAGTGCAAGTTCGGCAATATAATTTCGTGCAACGCCTCCGATGTTTGTAAATGAACCCGCGATATATAATCTTGATCCGTAAAAAACAATTTCACTTACTGGGGCATTCGCATTAGGATTCCAATTCGTTGCACTTCCGTTCGATTGATTGATCTCAGCAATATAATTGCGCGATTGAGCGCCAATGTTTGTGAATCTTCCACCCGCATAAACGGAAGAATCTGAAAAAGCTATTGTCTCGACAAAATAATCTGCATTAGGATTCCAGCTTGTTGCATTTCCCGTTGTTGAATCCAATTCGGCGATATAGTTTCTGTTCCCACCACCTATGTTCGTGAATCTTCCCCCTGTGAACACTGAAGAACCAGAAATTGCAATAGTACTAACGATGCTATCCGCATTAGGATTCCAGTTTGTTGCATTGCCAGTTGTTAGGTCAATTTTTGCGATATAGTTTCTAGTTGCTTCACCAATGTTGGTAAACGAACCTCCAGCATATATGCTTGAACCTGAAACAACTAAAGCACTTACTGAAGCGTTTGCGTTAGGATTCCAGCTTGAAGCAAGTCCTGTAACGGCATTAAGTGCGGCTATCCTATTTCTAGTTGCAGCTCCAATGCTTGTAAAAATTCCAGCAACGTACACAGTTGTATCAGAAACAACTATATCATTTATGGAAGCATTTGAATTTGGATTCCAGTTCAGGTTTAAGGACTTATCCGGTAGTATGTGGGCAATTCGATTTCGCGTTACACCACCTACCGAAGTAAAAACGCCTCCTATATACCATCCTCCGGAACCGTCCGAGGTAACAGTATAAATATCTCCATTTACTTTAGGGAAATCAGTATCGGCTCGGGATGTGTTTACATCAATGACGGCTCCACGTCCTGTTACGGGTCCAACTAATGTAAAACTCCCTCCGATGTAAACAGTATTGCCTGAGGTAGCTGTTGCTGTTACCTCACCGTTCGTAACCCATAAATTATTTTGTATTGATTGGGTGAGTGCTTGGTTAAGTATAGTCAAACTGATAATTAACAAAAAAAAGATTTTAAGTAAATTATTCATTTAAATATTCTCCATAGTTATTAAGATTTTTTTTTAAAATATAACATTATCTATCCATAATGTCAATAAAAATAACAAGGAGTGTGCTATAAATCATACAAAGGAATATTAATAAAAAACGTTTATATTTACTTAAAAACAAAATATTTGGATCATTTTTTTTAATTATTTTTAAAAATCTGTAGCATAATTAACTCGGCGTGGAGATCAATATTTACAAAAATTATCAATTCATATTTTTACTCAGTATACTTAAAGACGGTCGTGTTACCGGTCAACTTATTAGGCTTGGGTTTAGGGATATGGAAATTCTTTCGATTTAACAAGTATTTTTAAATGATATCCTTCGTGACTAAATTCTTTTGGAAATTCACGTCGGTTTTGCCACAGATTTCTTATTTCACAACTTGATATTGATTTCTTCTTTATTTAAATTTACATCAATTAACGTAGCTGAAAAATAAATAAAAATAGATCAAATGGGTAAAATCAGAACTTTTAATAATCAAGATATACCTCAGGTAATTGATCTCAATATCAGGCTCTTCCCCGGTAGTTCGAGCTTATCCCGCGAAAAGCAGGAATTCTTGTTTGCGGAAGTTTGTTTTCGAAATCCCTGGCATCATCCGGATATAAGCTCGCTGGTCTACGAAGAAAACGATGGTAGGGTAACCGGATTTTTATGTGTTGTGCCTCGCCATTTTTCATTTAATGGACAAATCATAACAGTTGCTGTTGGTCAACATTTAATGGTCGACCGGACTGCATTAGCGAGCGTACAATTATTTAAAAAATTTTTAGAAGGACCGCAAGACCTTTCGATTACCGATATGGCGATAGATCTTGCAAAACCGATTTGGGGCAGGTTTGGTGGTACAACAATTTATACACATAGTATTTATTGGCGGCGGGTTCTCAGACCTTTAAGTTTTGCTTCTTCTTTTCTAAAAAAAGAAAAATCGATCTTACATTCATTTGCTAATGTAAATCCGCTATGGGCTACATTAGATTCAATTGTAAATAAATTTCCGTCTAAAATTTTTCATTTTAAATTACCAAATGTAATAAGCGAGGAATTGACCACTGTTGAATTTCTTCAGAATCTTCCTAATTTTAATAAAGATAAAAAATTATTCCCAGTTTATACCGCAGAATCGTTGAGTTGGCTATTTGCCCGACTAACACAGGAAGAGAGATTCGGAGTGTTTCAAAAGACTTTAGTGCGTGATACCGATAATAAAATTCTCGGTTGGTATCTTTATAATTTAAAACCAAAGGGTAGAAGTGAAGTGCTTCAAATAATTGCTCGTAAAGATTCAATCAATACAATTCTTGATCATCTTTTCTACAACGCTTGGAAAAAAGGGTCGGTTGAATTATGTGGAAGAATTGATCCACAATTCATGAAAGAGTTTAGTAACAAATACTGCCTTTTCATGCCCGGACGAAATTGGATGTTAGCTCATTCCAGAAACCCGGAAATAATTAATGCTTTACATTCTAACGAGGCACATCATACCCGTTTGGAAGGCGATTTATGGTTTTTATAAAAGGATATCAAGGATAATATATGCTATACACAACGTGCGATTTAATTAATAAATACGACATAGGATTTGCATCAAAGGTTGTTTTAATTGAGAACAATGAGAAAGTAACTTACTCCGAGTTACAAGATAAGGTAAATAAGTTTGCCTCATTTATTTCGAACAAAGGTTTGAAGAAAGGCGACCGGATAGCAATTTATCTTCCACGATCGATTGACGCTGTAGTAGCGCTATTTGCAACATGGCTGAACGGATGCATCGGTGTTATCATAAATGATGTTCTTAAAAAACAACAGGTGAATTATATAATCGACCACTCTGGAGCTTCACTAATCATTTCAAACGAAAAAATGTTCTCATCTCTTGAAGCTACATCATTAACAAAAGAAGCAGTGGTCCGAATCGATCAAAAGTTTACCGAATCGGGAAATGTAAATTATCCGAAAGTGATAGGTTCAGATGTCGCATTAATTATTTACACATCCGGCTCGACCGGAATGCCGAAAGGGGTAATTCTAAGTCACACAAATTTAATATCAGGTGCATACATTATATCCGATTATTTAAAGTTAAACCATAACGATATAATCTTAAGCTTGCTGCCCTTCAGTTTTGATTATGGACTTAATCAATTATTGACGGTCGTGTTAGTGGAGGGGACTCTTGTAATACAAAACTCAGTTTTCCCGGCAGATATTTGTAAAACGCTATTGACCGAAAATATTACCGGTATGGCTGGAGTTCCATTATTATGGCAGCAACTCGCGCACGATAGGTCTCCTTTTATTAAAAAACAATTTCCAAGTTTGCGCTATATTACAAATTCTGGTGGACGAATGCCCGAAAGTTTAACCCGTTTATTCCGTAAATGCCATCCACGCGTTCAGATTTATCTTATGTACGGTTTAACTGAAGCGTTCCGTTCAACTTACCTTCCGCCGACCGAAGTGGATGTTCGACCAACTTCAATGGGGCGTGCAATACCAAATGTTGAAATTCTTTTATTGAATGAAAATAGAGAAAAATGTAAAGCGGGTGAGGTAGGAGAGGTTGTCCATCGAGGGGCATGTGTTGCTTTAGGATATTGGCGCGATGATAAAAATACTGCTGAGCGTTTTGGATATTTAGATTTGCCCGAACACGGCGGTGTGTATAAAGAGCGCGTCGTTTTTTCCGGTGATTATGCGAAGATGGATGAAGAGGGTTATTTGTATTATGTCGGAAGAAAAGACCAGATGATTAAAAGTCACAGTGTAAGGGTCAGTCCTGAAGAAATTGAAGCATTTTTATTTGCATCGGATATGTTGGCTCATGTTGTGGTTTTTGCAGTTCCAAAAAATGAAATCGAACAAAGTATTATTGCGGCAATAATGCCACGCGACCCTTCGACTTTTAATAGTAATAAACTATTAGCTTACTGTAAAACAGAGATGCCGGATTACATGATACCTTCGGATATCTGGTTAATTAATAGTGTACCCCAAACTTCGACCGGTAAACCGGATAGGGTAAAACTTAAGGAATTATACTTAGCAAGGGAAGCTACGGTAGAGAATAAAAATCACATAGCAGAATGATTAAGTTTTGAACTGAGGAATTCTTTGATCTTTTCTATAGAATCAAAATTTTCAGCAACTAATTCCTCGTCATCAAATCGGATGTTATAATTAGATTCGAGAAATGAAATTAACTCAAGTGTTCCCATTGAATCAATTATTCCAGTGCCAAGCAGAGAAACAGTATTGTCAATCTTTTTCTCTTGATTAAATAAAAAATTTTTGCTTATAAAATTGCTTACAGTTTTTCCGATTTCTTCTTTATTCATATTCCTTGTACTCTATCGATGATTGTTGAAAAGTTGAAATTATTATTTCTAATTGAAGGATTTTCTTTTATATAGCTCTGAACCAGCAATTGAGCTGAAAGAATTCCTATAAAGCCCATGTTATCCGAGTTACTAACAGATGAATAATTTCCCTCCTTAATTATTTTGCTTACTTTATTGAAAAGCCCCCTCGAAGTTTTTACATCAAACAAACCGAATGATTTAAGTAAGTTTTCTGAAAACATCTCCTGAACATATTGATTACTGCTGTTAGTTAAAAAGGAGATTGCATCCGGTGCGCGGTAGGGCTGCTTTTTCCTCTCGATAATTTCATCAGGAATTTTTCCTTTTGCTACCCGCTTCAATATATATTTTTCGTTTAGTCCAATGAGCTTATAATCGGATGGGAGATTGTTGCAAAATTCTATAACATCAATATCGAGGAATGGAAATCTTCCTTCAACCGAGTGCGACATCAGCATTCTGTCGCCCTGAGAAGATATTATGTAACCTGAAAATAAAGTAATTATTTCTAAAAATTGTGCACGCGACAGGGTGTCCCAATCAGCAAACTCCTCTGGCAATGCATCTGAAATATCAGGTTTTGGTAAAGTTTGTAATTGACCTTGCAGCTCAGCCGAAAAGAATTTCTTTAAACTTGCGGTGGTTGTCCAACGTGGGACATGCGAAAAGTCAAATTTATTCAAATTATCGAAACCACGTTTCCAGAATTCTATTGAGATCCCTTTGGCATGCATCGGAGACCGGGCAAGGTATGGATATAGGCGTTCGAATAGAAGCGGACGGATTTTTGACATGGGTTGATTTGCCAAAAACCGGCGAATTTTATCTTCGCGAAAGAGGTCGTAGCCCGCAAGAAATTCATCAGCCCCCTCACCGGTTATTACAGCTTTAAAACCATAGTTGTTTACAAGTTTTGATAATATAAATAAAGGAACCGGAGCCGTTCTTAAAATGGGTCGCTCGGTATGTTTTATAATTTCCGGGAAATAATCAGCAATATCTTTTTTAGTAACAACAATTTCTTCATGCTTGCTTTCCAAAGTTGCAGCTAACATGTGCTGAAATTTTGTTTCATCAAATTCTGCATCTTCGAAACGGATTGAAAAAGTGCGAAATTCACCTTGCTTAACTTTTCGACCCATCCAAGCTACCAACGAGCTATCTAACCCGCCAGAGAGGTAACTTCCTACCGGCACATCAGCTCGCATAATCCGAAGTTTTGTTGCATTTAAAAGTTTTTCTTCTAACTGTTGAGTCGCTTCAGTAATATTAGAATAACTTCTTGGAGAAAACTTATCCTTCTCCGGAAAGGTAGGCTGCCAATATCTTTTATCAATTTTGTTCTTACCATACTCATATATCCGAATAGTTCCCGGTTTTAATTCCTCAATTCCTGAAAAAATTGTTTCAGGAGCAATGGGAGCCCAATACGTAAAAATTTGGTCGAGAGCTATTGCATTTATTTCGCGGGTTACAGAAGGATCTGCAAAGATTGCTTTAACTTCACTCGCAAACCATACCCGATTGTTTTCCTCTTTGATATAAAGTGGAAGGATGCCCACGTGGTCTCTCGATAGGACGAGCTTTTTGCGTCGAGAATCCCAAATAGCAACAGCCCATTGTCCGTTAAACTTTTTGAAGCACTCATCTCCCCAATTCTCGTAGGCATGAATTACAACTTCAGTATCAGATTTAGTTTTGAAGCGGTGGCCAAATATTTCCAACTCCGAACGTAATTCGATGTAATTAAAAATTTCTCCATTAAATGTAATCCAAAGAGTTTCATCCTCATTACATAGGGGTTGCTGTCCCGTAGTCAAATCAATAATTGATAAACGAGCATGAGCCATACCAGCGTTCAAATCTCTGTAATAACCGAATTCATCAGGACCACGATGCGAAAGTGTGCCAATCATACTTTTAAGAAATTCTACAGATGGTGGCGGATGGTTTTCGGTTAAATTAATAATTCCAGCTATTCCGCACATATTAGATTTTTATAATTTCCGAAATTGGCTCAACCAACAAAGGGGGAGTGTGTAAGTAACGTGTTGCTCTCCGTTTTGATTCGATATCTTTGTAAACTCGTTCTATTTGATCTTCCTCTAATCCGATTGCCATGGCGACTTCGTTCTCAGGGATGTTATAATTATAAGCATACAAGCACAAATCCAATTTATCGTACGATAATGAGAAGAAAAATTCTTCCTGGGTTTGCGAGAGTGAATATGTATCGGTTGTAGGAGGTTTTGAATAAATCTCTTCAGGAAGCCCTAATGCTTTTGCTAGTGCATAGACTTGAGTTTTATACAAATGTGCAATTGGCTTGAAGTCGGCGCTTCCGTCTCCATTTTTAACAAAAAAACCTTGATCATATTCTAAACGGTTCGGTGTTCCACAGACTGCATAGTTCAATCTGTCAGCATAATAATACTCGATTGCTTTCCTCGTTCTTTGCTTCCAATTAGTTGCAGCAATAAGTTTTAAGTAAGTTTGAGGAGACATCCGCTTTGCCGTCTGTTGTCCGTCAGGGGATTCGACAGTGAGGCGAAAAATATTTAAACGATTACCGTCGAGAATAGAAGGGATGGATATTTTACATTTCCATTTCGAATTATATTCCGGAAATAACTCCTGAATCGCTTCAATTTGTCGCTGATAGCATCCCGAAGATTCAAGAATTGGAGTAATATCTTCAGTAACCATTTTAATTCCTAATTGATTCGCAAGCAAATTTGCAAGCGAGGCAGATTCGGGAGATGAGTCGCGTTCTGGCATCTGGATAGCAAAAATATTTTCTTTACCCAATGCTAAAGTGCAGAGAGAGGCGCAGACCGAACTATCGACACCGCCTGAAATTCCAATCACGACACCTCGTCGTTTCAGCACTTTTAAAATTTGCTCGCGAATTGATGAAGTTATTTTTTCGATAGTTTGTTTTGTATCGATTTCTAATATGTTATTTGAGAAAGCCATTTTATTTATTTCTTATTTAATAATTATGGTCGGGTAGGTGGGTATGGTAATTCTTTAGGTTTTTGTTCATCCGTACCTTTAGATGTAACGATTGCAACAATTCCTGCAGTTGCAGCTATTCCACCTAAAACATAATACAGCCAGGTTTTCGATTCGGCAACGGGCTTCACATATATTTCAAAATAATATCCTTCTTTGCTAAATCCTTGTGGGAAATCGCGTCGGTAATACCAACGAATTTCTTTGTTCTCACCTGCGTAATAACCTTCGCCAATATCGCCCTCAACTGTAAGCGGTTTGATATTAAATGTTGGGTCATCTTCCTTTTTCATCACAACACTTACTTCATACTTAGATTTAGCAGAGCCTACTAAATCATACTGTATGATGATAATGTCGCTTTTAGTTATCCACTTTAAATTTGTACCGATTGGTAATTCGTCTGACTTGTCTTGCGAAAATGAAGCCTCGGTCACGAAAAAGGTAATCAAAATCGGAATCATGCATATCGTGATTATGCGGCATTTGTTGTTAATATATTTAAAAATCATAGTTTCACCTATTTTATTAATATCATTTTTTTCGTGAGAAGGATTTCTTTCCCTGCGGACATTCTATAAAAATAAATACCGGTCGGGACGATTTGATCATTGGAATCAGTTCCATTCCAGGAAAAAGTGTGTACTCCTTTAGGATAACGTCCATGGGTCAGCACTATCACTTTTTGTCCAAGTGTGTTGAAAATTTCGATCATCAGTTCCGAATCTATCGGTAACTTTACGCTAATTGTCGTGCTGCTGTTGAATGGATTTGGAAAATTTTGTGAAAGTTCAAAAACATCAGGAATCATCATTGAAATTTCATCCTCTACAAATTTCGCTGTACCAATTATCAACTTAAACGGTGTTGATTTTTGAACGGCGTTGAAGCCATAAGAACTCTGTCCACGCAGGTTGAATGGAGTAGTGTTCGTTTCATTGACGAGTATAACCTCGTATTCTTTTGGAATTTGTGCAATTCCATAGAAATGAATCGTACCCTGTGATTTTTTGGGATTCGAAATATCAAAATTCCAAACTTGTCCATCACCGAGAGACGGACGCAAATCGGAACTGAATCTGCTAAAGGTATTGTCCCAATCCTTCCGCTCGAAATACAGGAAACTCTGGTCCATAAAAAGTGGAGGTTTACGGCTATCAAGTGAATCTTCTCCAATTTTAGCAGATGATGCTATGCCCACAAAATTTTCGGGATCACGATTCAATTCAGTTTCATAAATTATTTGCACCTTCCAAAGAATGTCCGCCTCATTAGTTTTATTGCTACCAATCCAGCCGAATGGGTAGGGAATTTTTAACGTTGTTAGATTATTTAAATTAAAGAAATAATATCCTTTAAACGGTTCTAATGTTGATTCCTGTTTATAAGAACCGTTGTAACTGTGTAATTGACTTGCGAATGAGATATTATTAGAATAAAGAATCGATTGCCAGGTTATCAGTTTATCAAACGGATTCGCGATAATATTCCATCCTGGATGGAGCGAAATACTATAAAAAGCTGTACTATCAAGTTTTGGTATTGAAATATCGAACCCTGTAAATTCCAAATTATTATTCTTAATAAACCAATATCCTTCACCGGTTCTGAGTGAAGAATTTGTCGATAATTCCTGGAGGAAATTTTCGTTGTTGCCGTTGTCTGCGAAAATTCTCCAATCAAATTTTTGGGTTCCGGTAACTATATTTGAAAATTTTAATGAATCAACTAATCCGGGAACGCTCACCAATCTATAATCGGTAGAATTAAACTGTGCAGTGGGATAAGGGACTGTCGTGGACATTCGTACAGTATTTGGCAATCTGCCATAGACAATAGAAAATTCACCGCTCTCACTAAAAACAACATCGTTACTGGAAGATTCGATTCGGAGTTTACATTTCAAGACGATACTTTGGTTTTGAATCAGAGTATCAGGTACTCGCCATGAAAATAGTCCTGTATTTGCTTGATTTTGTTTTAACAAAAGGTAAGTATTTCCATTTTCGATAGATAATTTAATATTGACATTGCCGCTCAGGTTCTCGCTTCTCCATTTTGTATCGTATTTAAAGCTGGTCGCCCAATTCATTATTGGTGAATCAACGGTAATGTTTGCATTTAATGTTGTAAAGCTTCGGACGGAGGAAAACTTAGTGATATCTTGCCCAACTTTAGCATTAACCCGCCAGAAATATTTTTTAAGATTTGCTAAATTAGGAACTTGAATAAACGTATCAGCAATAGCAACTGAATTGAAAACGAATTTTGAAGTATCGGTAAAACTTGAATCGGTTGATACTTGTGCGTTGTAAGAAGCACCACCAGGATATCTGAACCAACTAATTATTGGATTTGTAGAAATACCAGATGCACCGTTAGGAATTCCCGTAAGATCTGGGGGGGGGAGTAAACGACCAAAAATAGCGTGTTGGTTAATAGGGGAATTCATTATTACAATCGCCGGATTACTATTACCCGAATATGAACCACTTCCAGATCCTACCCAAGAACTAAATATATAAGTTGAGTCTGCAAATCCTACAATAGTAACAGTATCGCCTTTTGTATGCCAATTATTTGAAGGTATAACCGTACCACCAGTAGAGGCTTCCATAGTTAAAAAATAACGAGTTGAGAAAAATGCTCTGAAAGTCGTGTCCGTATTGGGTGCCACGACATGAGAGATTGTACCAGTATCGCTCCACGATGTCCAGATATACTCAATTCCTACTGTGTCGCTTTGTGGTGAAATAGCAGTTATTGTATGACTGGAACCACGAATCCAGTTTAAAATTTTCGGACTTATATATGTTGAATCATCTACAATTATTCTTCGACCAACTGGAGTAGTAGTAACTGTAACTTGTACTGCCTCTACAAAATTAGCTGTTAATAATTTTGAGCCATCAACAATAATCGCCAGCGGATTGTTTGTGGATGTGATCGCTCCCGACCATCCTGTGAAGACATAACCTTTATTAGGTGTTGCGAGCAATTGTATTGTATCGCCTTCGGTATAAAATCTTCTGCCGGAGGGACTAATCGTACCGGCGATGGTTGGCAAAGGTGTTCCTGTGATTGCATATTGAGTCTTAAAATATGCGATGAAAATTGAATCAGTACTAGGCATAATTGTATGACTCTGAGCACCTCCATCACTCCAGCTTGACCAAATGAATTGCTTATCGGGTGAAACATCTGGTTGAGGCGACGGTGCACCAAGTGATTGTTGTGAACCGGGATCAACACTACGCGTTTGTGTTGCTGTATATGTTTGTCCGTTGTAAATAAAAGATCGTCCTTGAGGTACTGTACTGATAGTTATTTGGATTGGATTTCGCGTAAAGTTTGCTAACTCGGTGATCGGATTATTTATTGTAACACTTGCCGGATTGTTAGAGCCACTATACGATCCATTCCCCGTACCGCTCCAGGATGTAAATCTATAGTTGTTTTCCGGGATAGCAGTTAACCCTACTGTTGTTCCTCTGTTGTACCAACCGCTTGGTGGGGTTACGGATCCACCCGGGTTTGTCTGCATAGTCAAAATGTACTGAGTTGTAAAATTAACTATAAATGTGGAATCATTTAAGGGAACTACATTATGAGTTCGCGTTCCACCATCACTCCAACTATTCCACAAATTTCGTGTTGATGTACCTGCATACTGTGTATCGATTGTACTGATAGTATGAATTGAACCGGTCATCCATCTAAAAGTACGTGGACTTGTATGAAGTGTATCGTCAACGAGGATAGAAAGACCTACTGGATTGGATTGAATAGTTACGTTCGCAATGTATCTATTAAATTTTGCAACCTGTCGTATCGGTGAAAGCACGACAATATTAGCCGGGTTAAGTGTATCGGAATATGAACCAATACCAATTCCTACCCAATTCAAAAATTTAAAACCTTGCGGTGCAAAAGCACGGATCGAAACAATCTTGCCGCTATCTTGCCATGCACTTGCAGGTGTTACCGAACCGCCGCTATCAGCCAACATAGTTAGATAATATTGTGAACGATATATTGCTGTGAAGCTCGAATCGTTTCTTATTGTAACGGTATGTGTCCGACTTCCCAAATCACTCCATTGTGAAAAAATATTCCGAACATCAGTAACTCTTATTTGTGAATCGATGGCGCTGATTGTATGATTCGAGTTATATAACCAATAAAATTGTTGAGGACTTTGATACTGAATACCATCGGCAATAAAAAATAAACTATCTGGGTATGTTCGTAAATTTACTACGAAAGCTTGTAGTGCAAATAATACCCGTATCGTGTGGTTGGATGTTATATTCTCAAATGTATAACTTGCAGGGGCGCCTATATATGCACCGTTTACAAAC
>JASEGV010000049.1 GCA_030017895.1 Bacteroidota bacterium
ACTTGCATGCTCAAGGAGATATAAAATGACCCACTCGAGTACGCGAAGACCCATTTTTATAAACAACATCAAAAAAAGTTTTGATTGGTGCACGGTCGGCATCTGTGCGGGGAATTATTTTACCGAGAGAGTCTTTTGCAGGAACGGCGGTAAAACTCATTAATCGTTGTGCAAGCCGGTATAAGTCGGTTGATAGTAGGTTCATTAACATCATCCGCTTTTTATTGTATTGCAACATATCGTTAATCAGTTTGTCGATTTCCGAAAGGGTGCTGCCATATTTACTTTTCAGTTCAGGATTTGAATTGATGAATTTCAAAAATTCAGCTTCTTCGGTTTCTTTCATTTGTGTGAGTTTGATTCTTTTCATTCCCTCTAAAACACCCAACGAGTTCTTGTAAGTATTTTCTAAACCACGGACTCTGTTTGCATACTTCAACTCGATTGCCCGATCCTTTTGACCCCACCTGTTTATAATCTCGATTCTTGTTTTGAATAAATCGAGAGTCGTAGGCAGGGCTTCCTCGAATGCAACTTTGATATCCGCCGCAGTTCGGTATCGGAATGTTCTTCCCGGGAATCCCATAATCATCTGATACGATCCATCATTAAAACCCTGTGTTGAAATTGGGAAGAAATGTTTTGGTTTATAAGGGACATTATCTTTAGAAAATTTTACAGTTTTTCCTTCGGGCGAAATATAAGCTCTCAAGAAAGAAAAGTCGCCGGTATGGCGGGGCCAAATCCAGTTATCAATTTCGCCGCCGTAGTTGCCGATTGAGTTTGGTGGTGCATAAACTAACCGGATATCTTTGATTATTTCAAAAGTGAACAAATAATATTTCACACCGGTGTAAACATCGGTTGCGCGGCATTCAAAATCGGAATTACCTTTTTCGCGTTTTTCAATTTCGCGGAGTTTAGCATTTATCGCTTTTTGCCTGTCGGTAGCAGTCATATCCTCTTTTATTTCTGAAAGCACTTCGTCTGTAATATCCTTCATCGATACAACTACCTGTGCAGTCATATTGTCTATCTGAATTTCCTCTTCGTACTTATTTGCCAAGAATCCGTCCTTAAGCCGGTCTTCCATCACAGAACTCACAGATACAATAGCCCCATAAGCCACGTGATGATTTGTAAGAATTAAACCATTGGTCGAAACAAACGAACCGGTTCCGCCACCTAACGATACAACCGCATCTTTCAAACTTGTTCCGTTTGGATTATAGATCTGCTGAGGGGTTAACTCAAGTCCGGTTTTCTTCATCTCATTTAGTGGAAGTTTGTTAATGGCATCTAACATCCACATTCCCTCATCAAGAACTGCATTAGCAGTTGTGCTTAAAAATAATGCGAAAATTAAACTTAATAAATAGATTTTTGATTTCATCGTGATATTCTTGTGTTAATTTGTATAAAATTGTGAATAAAGATGCGAAAAAATGTTGAGAGATGCAAAAATTATTGTAACTTACCCCTTTTTTTTGTATTTTTTCAACGAAATTCTTAAACAATTAAACGGATGATTATGTCTTTTTTCTCGAAGTTGTGGAATCTTAAATTACACCATAAAATTTTACTTGGGCTGCTGCTTGGTGCCATCTTTGGTGCAACCTTGAACGTCAGCATATATGAACTTGAGATTATTCACAAGGAGAAAGAGAAAGAAAAATCAACAATTGTTAATAATTGGGAAAAAATCGAATTCGCCGACGTGCATTTGCGTGTGGTGTTACAAACTTTTGGGAAGGAAGACCAGTTAAAACTTCTGAACAACTTCCAGATTCTAGATAAATCCGCTAAAGCAAATTTACTTATTCTTGTTACGTTCAAAACTACGGATCAAAACGGAGCAGTTATTACGACTCGGAAGCATTTCGAGAACATAAAGAAGATTGAAAAAGTAAAAACAATCCCTCTATATATAAAGCCGGTCGGTACAATCTTTATTCGGCTGTTGATGTTTATTGCTATACCTTTGGTGCTTGCATCTTTAATTGTGGGTGCATCGAGTTTGGGAAACATTAGGACCGTTGGGAAAATCGGTGCGAAAATGATCTCGATTTATTTTGTTCTCATTGCAATTGCGATAACGATTGGATTGACACTTGCAAATGTTATCAGACCCGGCGATAGACTCTCGGAAGATGCACGCGAAAAACTGTTAGTCGAATTTGCCCCCAACATTCAAGCCAAGATTCAGGAATCGGTAGAACTTAATGTAATCAACACAATAATTAGTATTGTTCCCACAAATCCGATTTCGGCTTTAGCAAATGCCGAGATGCTGCAGATTGTCTTCTTTGCTTTGATTGTTGGAATCACACTCACAGCAATCCGAAAAGAAAAATCGGAACCTATAATAAGATTCTTTGACGGTTTCAGCGATATGATGATTAAGATGGTTGATTTCGTAATGAAAATTGCACCTTTCGGAGTTTTTGCTCTTATAGCAGCAACGGTCAGCGAATTCGGTTTCGATATTTTGCAAACACTTTTCTGGTATGCAGCAACTCTCATCATCGGATTGTTGGTTCATCAATTTATTGTTTTGGGTTCAATGGTGAAGATTTTTGCGGGCATCAATCCGATAAAATTTTTCAAAGGCATTCGTGAAGTAATGTTGATTGCATTTACATCCAGTTCGAGTGCAGCAACACTTCCGGTAAATATGGAAAAGTGCGAACAAAATTTAGGCGTTCCGAAAAAAATTACAAGTTTTGTTTTACCGTTAGGTGCAACTATAAATATGGATGGAACATCAATGTATCAGGCTGTTGCGGCAGTGTTCATAGCTCAGGTTTATGGTATCGAATTGCACATAACAGAACAATTAATTATTTTACTTACAGCATTACTTGCATCAATCGGTACGGCTCCGGTTCCGGGTGTAGGAATTATTATGCTGATAATTGTTTTGAGATCGGTGAATATTCCGGAAGAAGGAATTGCATTGATACTTGGAGTAGATAGATTTTTAGATATGTGTCGGACGGTAGTAAATGTTTCGGGCGATGCGGCAGTAGCAACGATAATTGCAAAATCTGAAGGTGTGCTTAAAAAATAGTTTTTGTAACTATTAAAAAACAAAAATAATATGCCACAGATTCACAGATGAAACTTATGAAATATTCAGAAAAGGAATAGCCGTTACAAAAAGAGTAATTCTATAATCTGTGAATCAGTGGCAATTAAATATTTATGATAAAACTTAGAAATATAAAAATTGGAAATGGCAACCCGCTTGTATTAATAGCGGGTCCTTGCGTTGTTGAAAACAGAAATATGATTTTCAAAACCGCAGAACGGATTCAAAAGCTCACCGATAAATATGGTATCCCGTTTATTTTCAAATCCTCGTACAAGAAAGCAAACCGCACAAGCGGTAATTCTTTTTCTACAATTGGGATGAATGAGGCGCTGAAAATTTTATCCGACGTTAAAGAAAAATTCGGCGTTCCTATTCTCACCGATGTTCATACTGAAAACGAAGTGAACGAAGCAGCCGAAGTTGCTGATATTTTGCAAATTCCTGCTTTTCTGTGCAGGCAAACTGAGCTGCTTCAAACTGCCGGTAAAACAGGAAAAATCATTAATATCAAAAAAGGACAGTTCATCGCACCTGAAGATATGGCGCATCAGGCAAAAAAAGTTGAAGAAGTTGGCAACAAAAAAATAATGTTAACCGAACGCGGCTCGACTTTTGGCTACAATAATTTGGTGGTCGATATGCGTTCGCTCCAAATTATGAGAAAGTTAGGCTACCCTGTTGTTTTAGATGCAACTCATTCGGTTCAATTGCCGGGTGCAGGTAAAGGCGAAACATCGGGCCGCCCCGAATTTATTTTCCCGATTGCCCGTGCTGGTGTTGCTGTGGGTATCGATGCTTTGTTCATCGAAACTCATCCTGACCCTAAAAAAGCGCTTAGCGATGCAGCAAGTCAACTCAAACTCGATTTACTTGAAGAACTTTTAAAGCAAGTAATCGAGATTGATAAATTAGTTAAAAACAAATTGAAACTCGGATAGAACAAATATGAATAAAACAACTCTTAACAAAAAGCTAAAAAATATTAAACTGATTCTATTCGACGTAGATGGAGTATTAACCGACGGGAAAATAATTTTAGATTCCGACGGGAAAGAATACAAAAATTTTCATGCACACGATGGGTTCGGAATTGTAAAGGCAAAACAAGCCGGTATAAAAATTGGTTTAATCAGCGGCAGGACTTCTGATATCGTGGATAAGCGTGCTTTCAAATTAGGTATAGATATCGTCCTACAGGGGATTGACGATAAATTAGAAGCATTTCAAAATCTGAAAAAAGAGAATAATTTTTCGGAAAAAGAAACCGCCTACATTGGCGATGATGAGTTCGATATTCCGCTTCTAAAAGCTGTCGCTTTCAGCGCAGCACCGGCAAATGCCATTAACGCTGTAAAAAAATCGGTGGACTATGTAACTAAAACCGACGGAGGGAACGGCGCCGCCCGCGAAATCATAGATATGATTTTAAATGTAAAAAATTCTAAAAAAAAAAATGACAACAAATCAGATAATTGAAAAAGCAAAAAATGTTATCCGCATCGAAGCCGAAGCGGTTTTAAAATTAGAATCGCGCATCGATAATAATTTTATTCAGGCGGTTGAAACTATTTACAACTCGAAGGGACGAATAATTGTAACGGGTATGGGTAAATCGGGTATCATCGCCCGGAAAATTGTTGCCACTATGAATTCAACGGGAACGCCTGCAATTTTTTTACATCCCTCCGATGCTGTTCACGGTGATTTGGGGATTGTGCGTAAAGATGATGTAGTAGTTTGCATTTCAAAAAGCGGCAATACAAACGAAATCCAACAACTTATACCGATGTTCAAACGTATCGGGGTTTCTATTATTTCGCTTCTTGGAAACATGGATTCTAAGTTAGCCGAGTTATCCGATGTTGTTCTTGATACAAGTGTAAAAGAGGAAGCTTGCCCTTTCGACCTTGCACCTACAGCTTCAACGACAGCAACCCTTGCATTCGGCGATGCACTTGCGATAGCCCTACTCGAAAAGCGAAACTTCACACTCGAAGAATTTGCCCTCTACCATCCAGGTGGTATTCTCGGAAAAAATCTGATTCTCAAAGTCGAAGAAATTATGATTTCGGGTAACGGTGTGCCGAATGTCAAATATAATTGTTCAATAAGAGATGTAATATTGGAAATTACATCTAAACGGTTAGGCGCAACTTGTGTGGTTGACGACACTGGTGTTTTAGTCGGAATAATAACCGACGGCGACTTGCGGCGTATGCTTTCTCGCACAACCGAATTTGTGAATCTGGCAGCTGAAACTATAATGACCAAAAATCCCAAAACTATAAAACAAAATACTTTAGCAGCGGTTGCACTCAATGAAATGGAATCGTATAACATAACGCAGCTGATTGTAATTGATTCTGAAAAGAAACCAATCGGTATGCTACACTTGCACGACCTTGTAAAAACCGGATTAAGACCTGAGGCGGATGAGTGAAATTTTTTTTCAAAATATTACTCGCTACCGTTTTGTGTTCATTGATCTTTTCGGGTTGTGAAGAAAAAATTAAACCTTCGGTTACAAGCACGAAATTAAGCGGTAACCCTCCTTCACAAGAAAGCTGGAACTCGCGCATTAATTTTACTCAATCAGGGAAATTAGTTGCAATTGTAACTGCCGGGCATTTAACAGTTTACGACGATAGAAAACAAACACATTTAGATGAAAAAATTAAAGTCGATTTCTACGATGAAGCAGGAAAACAAACTACCGAACTCACTGCTGAACAGGGAATTGTAAACGATCTAACACGCGACCTGGAAGCAATCGGTAACGTAATAGTTATTTCTGATGAGGGAACTACTTTAAGAACCGAGCAATTATCGTGGACGAATTCAACACAAAAAATACATACCGATGCTTATGTTGAGATCGATTCCCCTAAAGAAAAAATTCGAGGACACGGTTTAGAATCCGACCAACATCTGAAGAATTACAAAATATTGAAAGTTACAGGACAATCTGCTAAAATCGAGTGATGAAAAATTTTTCTCTTAAATACATTCCGTTTGTTTTGTGTTTCATCTCTACAAATTTATTTTCTCAACAGGACGATAAAATAATCATACTTAATCACGCCGATAGTTTAGTCGGGAGAGAAATCAATGGTGAAAGTATTCGTGAGCTTATCGGTAATGTTCAGTTTTCGCAAGGGAATGTTGTTGTCAATTGCGACAAAGCTGTGCAATATTTTAAAACAAACGAAGTTGTGTTAACCGGAAATGTGCGGGTTCAGGACGATACATTGGTACTAAATGGTAAACGGGGAATTTACAACAGCAACGATAAAACTGCCGAGGCTTTTGAGGGAGTTTATTTAGAAGAAGGAACACGAAAACTGAATGCTGATTATGGGAAATATTTCATCAGAGAACGTAGAGTGCTTTTCCGTAACAACGTTATTGTGCAAGATACCGGCTCAACTCTGTTGTGCAACGAATTATTTTATTTCAGAGACGAAAAACGGACGATAGCAAGAAAGAATGTGATTATTTCAGATATTAATAACGATGTGAAAACTTACAGCAATTACTTTGAAAATTTGGGCGATTACAGTTTTCTTTTGGATCAACCGCGGATAGTTCAAATTGATACAACCGATGAAGGTACTTTGGATACACTCACAATCGTCAGCAACGAAATGTATTCGTATCAGGATAGTCTCTCTCGTTTTATTGCTATCGGAAAAGTAATTATGAGACGGGGTGATGTGTCGGCTGAGTGCGGAAACTCTGTTTATTATTCGGATGCCGATAGTATTATTCTGCGTGATAAACCTTTTGTTTGGTACGAGAAAACGCAGGTGAGTGGCGATTCGATTTTCATAAAACTCACTGAACGCAAACTCGAAAAAATTATTGTTCGTGGAAATGCTTTCGCAATTTCTTTAAGTGATACAAACTTACAGAATCGTTTCGATCAAATGAGCGGCGAAACAATTACGATGATTTTTTTTGAAGGGAAAATTTATAACATACTTGTGGATGTAACTGCCACAAGCCTGTATTATCTTTACGAAACTGAAACTTCGGTTGCCGACACTACAGTAACAGTTCAAAAACCGAATGGAATAAATATAACTTCAGGCGATCAGATCACGATACTTTTTGAAGATAAAAAAGTTGAAGCTATAAAAATTTTAAGCGGAGTTGAGGGGAAATACTACCCCGAAAATTTAGTACAAGACAAAGAGAGCGAATATAATTTAGCGGGTTTCAATTGGCGTGAAAGTAAACCGGCAATTCCACAAAATCCATTCTTACAAAATAAATCAACACTCGGATTAGATAAATGAACAATCAAATTCTTTTCTCAGAAGGTTTGTATAAAAAATACAAAAAGCGGTTCGTCGTAAAAAACGTAAATATCGAAGTTAAACAAGGGGAAGTTGTCGGTTTACTCGGTCCTAACGGCGCCGGCAAAACCACGACTTTTTATATGATCGTCGGAATGATTAAACCGAACGATGGTAAAGTTTTTTTAAACAACACTGAAATTACAAAATTTGCAATGTATAAACGCGCACGGCTCGGTATAGGTTACCTGCCGCAGGAAGCTTCTGTGTTCCGCAAACTCTCGGTTTATGATAATATTATGGCAGTTCTACAGATGATGAAATTAGCACAGCGTGAACGCGAGGAATGGTGCAATAGACTGTTGGAAGATTTTGGTATTTCTCACATCGCAAAAAGCAAAGGATATATGTTGTCGGGGGGAGAAAGAAGACGAGTCGAAATTGCACGCACATTAGCCACGAACCCGAAATTTATTTTACTCGACGAGCCATTCGCAGGTATCGACCCGATAGCAGTTGAAGAGATAATGAAAATTGTACACGATTTAAAAAACAGAGACATCGGAGTTTTAGTAACCGACCACAACGTGCACGAAACACTTTCGATAACAGATAGATCGTATTTAATGTTTGAAGGCGAAATTCTGAAATCAGGAACGGCTGAATATTTAGCAAACGATGAAGAGGCAAAACGATTGTATTTAGGTGAAAAGTTTAAGTTGGATAGGTATTGAAAACGATAAAAGTATTTTATATATTCAATAAAGAGAGTAAATAATGGATGCCTTAATAATAAAAGCTGAATCGAAAAATGATTTTGAAATTAATTTCAGACCTTGCCAAAAAATTAGGCAACAAGGTTTTCTTAATTCGCGAAAAACTGATGGAAAAAATAAAAACTAACCAAAACGTCAGCCGTAGGGCAATCATGAAAAAACTGAAAAAGTAATGTTCATTATATTTGATAAAGCATTTTTCAAAAGTATCGAAGAAGTAAACAACAAGATAGTAAAGCAACGAATCGGGAAAATAATTATCGAAATCGAACAAACCAACACCATCCTTTATATAAAAAATGTAAAAAAGCTAACTGGCTTTCAAAAGATTTCTACAGGAGGTATCCTTGAGTGCGATTAAAATTGAAAGCGACCAAAAAGATTGTATAAAAGCAAAGTGGAGAATTGGCATTACTGTTTTATTTTTATCTATTTTTCTCACAGGTATTCTATACCCTCAACACATTTTCACATTCAGTGGAAAAGTAACCGATTCTGAATCAGCTCAACCCATTCCAGCAGCAAGTGTGCGAATCGAAGGTACTTCAAAAGGAACCATCACGAATACAAACGGTTATTTCCAACTCTCATTACCAACAGGTGAGTATCGATTAATCTTCAGCCACGTCGGTTATAAGACAGATTCAGACAGAATAAATCTCAACGCCGATTTGATTAAAAACATCTCTCTGAAAGCAGTTCAAATTCAGATGCCCGAAATGATTATCATTGCAGAAGACCCCGCCATCGAGATAATACGGAAAGCAATTGCCAACAAGCGAATGTGGATGGATAAATTAAATTCTTACGAGATTCAAGCATTTACACGTCAGCTGTTTTATAGAGATACAACTATAGCCAGTATTACTGAATCATACTCGACAGGATACTGGCAAAAAGGCGATACACTTCGTGAAATCATAAAACAAAAAAGGCAAACCGAGAACATTCCCTCATCGAACAACTTCGCCGCCGTTTGGGGAATTACAAACTTCAACGACGACGAAATCAGAAGCGCCGGTTATACTTTCATCGGTCCTACAGCTAGGGGTGCACTCGATTACTATGATTACAAGCTGCTGCGGACTTACGGAAAAAGTGGTTACGAAATCTACGAGATAAATGTTATCCCGAAATCACGCCTTCAACCCCTTTTCCAGGGTATAATAACCATCGCCGACTACACGTTTGCGGTGATGGGTGTCGATTTACAACCTAACGAAGTATTCAATATCCCTTTTGTCACCGATTTAAAATTAAACTATCGTCAAAAGTTCTCACTCTATGATGACGAATTCTGGATGCCAACCGACATCAGAATTGTGGGCGGTGCAAAAATCAGCTTCGCCGGCTTTACGTTCCCGAAATTGACCTTCGAGCAAACATCGGTAATTACCGATTATAAAATTAACGCTGTTATTCCTGATACGATATTCAAGAAGCCTCGATTAACAACCGATTCCAGCGCAGTGGTTTATGACTCAATTTTCTGGAAGCAGAGCGAAGTTCTTCCACTCACAGAAACAGAACAAGCTGCTTATGATTCGCTCGACAGCACAAAAACTTTAGCTGTTCAATTCCGTCCGGGTGGAGCTTCAATGACTCTTTTTGCTGATAGCGGTAATGTATTATCTTATTTGAAATATGTAGATGCCCGCTTTAACAGGGTTGAAGGATTTTTCTTCGGTGGAAAATATCAACTCGATTCAGTAACCAACTCTACCGCCATAAACGCTGCGGCAGGTTATGGTTTCTCCGATAATATTTTCAAAATGAATTTTGGAGGTACACGATTCTTCGATGCTAAAAGAAATTATGGGGTTGGTTTTGAAGTTTATCGTAAACTCGATAATTCTCCCGATGGAAATTTTTATCATCCGCTGCTAAATTCGTTCACCTCACTTATCGGTAGAAACGATTACCGCGATTATTTCCTAGCTTCGGGTTGGCGCGCATTTTCCGTTCTCAAACCAATTAATAATTTAAAAATCGAAATTGGTTTCAACAGCGAGTGGCACAAATCCCTTTTCGTGAATTCCGATTTTGGTTTCATCACGCTTGGAAATAATTTCCGCAACAACCCACCAATTATAGATGGAAAAATCAGATCATTCACATTTCGATCGAGAATTGGTCAAGAACCTGTGTTTCTTAATCTCATACCGATAGACGCAGTGGAGATAGCAATTGAACGCACAGCTCCCAATGTTTTAAAAAGTAATTTGGATTTTACAAGTTATTTATTTTCAACTACTTACAACTTTAGAACGTTTTTACAGAGCCACCTATTTTCGCCGGTGATGCGGCTTGCATTTTCTGCAGGAAGTTCCAGTGGAAAGCTGCCGCCACAAAAATTATTTACACTTGATTCACGCCTCAGCGGAATAGCTCCGTTCGGAGTTTTAAAAACAGCTGGTGTAAAAGAGTTTGTCGGCGACAAATTTATTTTATTTAACGTTGAACATAATTTTAGAAGCATTCCATTCCTCGCATTGGGTATCCCGTTTTTTTATAAACGCAACACTGAGTTAATTCTGTACGGATCGGTTGCACAAACCTGGCTGGACCAAAAATCTGTTACGAACGGTTGGTATTACGAAGCCGGGATCGGTATAGGAAAAATTTTGGATATTATCCGTTTGGATTTGACTTACAGATTTCCGAGAGATAGAAAAAGCGGAAGATTGTTTTTTACTGTAGGTACAAGTCAGTTGTTTTAATTTAACCATTTAAACTCCGGAAGAGATATATGATTGAAATATTACTAATAATTATTATCGCAATACTTTTATTAAACTCTTTCTTCATTTTGAGAGCTTCGAAGAAAGACGATAATAAAATTATTGAAGAATTAAAGTTTGCATTCGACAACCTTGAAAAAGGTTTGAATAAACTTGAATCGTCTTCAAAAGATGAGTTTTCTCGAAACCGGGAAGAATTCAACAAAAACTCAAAGGAGACACGTGAGGAATTAACAAACTCGTTTAGAACTTTTGGAGATTCAATTTCAAATAGGATGAGTGAGATAGCCATCTTACAAAAGAATCAGCTTGATACTTTTTCGAACCAGTTAACATCGTTAACCAAAACGATAGAAGAAAAAATCGAGAGGATGACTCAAGCGAATGAACAACGGCTTGATAAGATGAGAGAAACGATTGAGAGCAAACTGAAAACGATTCAAGAAGATAACTCGCAGCAGCTCGAAAAAATGCGACAAACGGTTGACGAGAAACTCCATAAAACTTTGGAACAAAGATTGGGGGAATCGTTTAAGATTGTTAGCGAACGATTGGAACTTGTTCACAAAGGTTTGGGCGAGATGCAAAATTTAGCTATTGGTGTAGGCGATTTGAAAAAAGTATTATCGAATGTTAAAACCCGTGGAACATTAGGAGAAGTTCAGTTAGAAAATATTTTAGACCAGATTCTATCACCCGAACAGTACGCAAAGAACGTTGCAACAAAATTAGGCAGCCGCGATCATGTTGAATTTGCCATAAAACTTCCCGGCAGAGATGATACAGGAAAAATTGTCTATCTTCCGATTGATTCAAAATTTCCAATTGAAAATTATTACACTTTGGTGGATGCCTACGAAAAAGGGAACACATCCACTATTGAAGAAGCTGCCAAACTATTAGATGCAAATATAAAAAAATCGGCTAAAGACATTCACGATAAATATATTGACCCGCCGAACACTACTGATTTTGGTATATTGTTCCTACCGTTCGAAGGACTTTATGCTGAAGTATTACGACGAACAAGTTTAGTTGAAATTCTGCAACGTGATTTCAAGATCATTATAACAGGTCCCACAACATTAGCGGCTTTACTAAACAGCTTGCAAATGGGTTTCAGGACACTCGTAATTGAGAAACGTACGAGTGAAGTTTGGAATATTTTAGGCGCCGTGAAAACTGAATTCGAAAAATTCGGAGATGTCCTGAAAAAAGCACAAGATAAAATTCATCAGGCAAGTACCGAGATTGACGATTTGGTCGGTGTGCGCACACGGCAAATCCAAAAGAAACTTAAAACTATACAAGAAATGCCATCACAGGAAATCTTGAGTATTGCAGACGGGAATTCAGAAGACGACAAGGAAGAATCATAATTATTCTCTTCTTCGCATCCGGTTTCGGTTTTCTTCCTTTATTTTTTCATATTCTGCATCATCTCGGAACGGTCTTCCGATTTGTTTCTCATTCTGCAAACGGGAAACCAGGTTGTTTATTTGTGCTTTGAAATCTTAAAAAAAATTGTTATAATTAAGCACTTTAGTAATCAAATTACCTCATATATTTAATGTAAAGAAAGGATCAGTAACATGTTTCAAACCCGTCTTTTTCTCTTTTTATTTTTTCTGCTTTTATTAATAGGCTGTAGTCCGAAAACCAGCGAACTTGTTGTTGCTAAATTTGGCGATAACGTATTAAAACTTGGTGAATACGAAAAGTTTTATTCACGTAATGTTGGAGGTCTCGATGCTGCCAAAAAAGCAACTCAACAGGAACGAGAAGATTTCTTGAATCTCCTGATGAAATATAAATTGAAGCTGCAAGATGCTACAGACAAAAATTTATTAGCCGACCCGGAAATAGTACAAGAACTTAACGAATATAGAACAAGTCTTGCATCTACTTTCATGCTTGAGAAAGAACTTGTTGAACCATCGCTAAAAAAATTATACAAACGGACAACAGAGGAAATTCGGGCAAGTCATATTTTGTTCAGAGTCGATATGACCAGTTTGCCGGAGGATACTTTGAAAGCTTATACAAAAGCTATGGAGATAATAGACCGCGTAAATAAAGGAGAAGATTTTGGTAAACTTGCATTTGAATTTTCCGAAGACCCGTCGGCGAAAGAAAATTCCGGCGACTTATATTATTTTTCAAGCGGGCAATTAGTACCTGAATTCGAGGATGCGGTTTATGGAATGAAGATCGGAGAAATTTCTCAGAAGCCCGTTCGAACTGCATTCGGTTATCACATTATCAAGGAAACTGATCGGCAACCGGCAAAGGGGAGTATTCGCATTCGGCACATAATGGCTCGTTTCAATTCACAGCAACCTGACTCTGCCGATTCTTCATCAGCTTATGCACGAATTGTTGAAGTGCTTGATAGTTTAAAGTCGGGATCCGATTTTCATGCTCTCGCTGTATCAAAGTCGGAAGACGGGGGGAGTTCGATTAACGGCGGCGACCTCGGATTTTTTCAACGTCGAAGATGGGTGCAACCTTTTGATGAAGCTGCTTTTAAATTAAAAGCCGGTGAGATATCGAACATCGTCCGAACACCTTATGGTTTCCACATTCTAAAATGTGAAGAACTGAAACCGTTGCAAACTTTCGAAGAAATGAAACCCGAAATTCAACGAACTTTCCAATCGCAACGGTATAATGATGCGTATAACGATTATATTGCAAACCTGAAGAAAACTTTCAAATTTTTTATAGATGAAAATGTGACAAATCTCTTCGTGAGCGAATTAGATTCAACAAACACTACAAGCGATAGTGCCTGGGATGCAACTGTAACCGACGATGTCAAAAAAATGATTCTAATCAAAGTTGGTACACAAAGTTTAAATATCGATACGGTAATTAATATGTTAACCGACAGGCAAGATTTCCGTGATACTCAGTTAAAAAAGCACGACTTAATGAAACGTTTCGAACGGATCGGCGATTTGGCCTTACTCGCTGAAAATTCTAAAAATCTCGAAACCCGCTTCCCTGATTTCAGAAGTCTGATGCAAGAATATCAGGATGGTGTTGTTCTTTATAAAGCCGAACAGTTGGAAGTTTGGAATAAATTAAATATCTCGGATACTTTGATTCACGAATTTTTCAATAATAACCGCGAGAGGTTTAAATTCACGGATCGAGTTGACTATAGTGAAATATATGCAACTTCGGATAGTGTAGCAGCCGAAATTATGAATAAACTACGAACGGGTGAATCTTTCGAAAAATTAGCTGATCAATATAACGAGGAACCAGAGCTAATAGCTAATAAAGGTGAGCACGGTTTAAAGAGCATCGAAGAAGATGAATTCGCTAAGATGTGTTGGGATATGGAGATAGGTTGGATTTCGCAACCAATAATTACTGAAGATGGTGGATACAGCATTATCAAAGTAAACTTGAAAGAACCTTCGCGCTTTAAAACTTTCGAGGAAGCCGGCGTCGAGGTATCGAACGCATTTCAAGAATATCAACAGAAACGTTTAGAGACTGAATGGTTAGAAAAAATCAAAACGAAATATCCGGTTCAATTATTTCCGGAACAATTGCAAAAAGCTTTTACTGATCCTGCAAAATGAATATCAGATTTTTTTTAATATTAACTTTTCTATTAGTTGCGGGCGGTTGTCAGAATAACGATCAGCCGCCCGATTATATTGCACGTGTCGGGGATTCGTTTCTCTCACAGTCCGATATAATTGAGAATGTCGGTTCGGTATCCGATACTTCGAATTTGCAGGTTCGTATTTTTGTAAATAAATGGATTGAAAACGAAATGCTGTTTCAAGAAGCTTCAAAAGAAGGGCTTGCCGGATCAAAAGAAATTGAACGGCAGGTTGCTGAAGTCCGCAAGCAGTTGGCAATTCAATCGCTTATAGAAAATAAAATCTACAACGATAGTGCAGAATTCAATGAAGAAAAACTGCGCGATTATTATTCAAAACACTCGGATGAATTTGTACTTCGCGAAGATGTAGTTCGATTAAATATTGCTTCATTCACCGATCGACAATATGCAACCGAATTCCGCAATCTGATTCTGAAAAACAAACAGTGGACCGATGCGTTGGAATCTTTTCAGACCTCCGATACAAAAGCATCATCAATACACTCAGAAATCTCCGGTGCCTTGTTTACACAACTCACAGTTTATCCTGCCGAGTTGTGGAAAGTTATTCAAAACCTTTCTACAAAAGATGTCTCATTTCCGATTAAGAGCGGCGACCTGTTTTACGTTGTACAAATAATAGAAAAATATCCGCAAGGTTCAAAAGCTGAATTGGCTTTAGTTAGAAACGAGATAGTCCAGAGGTTAATTACTCAGGAACGTCGCTCCAAATATGATAGCTTGATTAATTCGTTACGAAAAAAATATGACATTGAACTCAAAATAACAAAAAATGAAAAAAATTAAAACGATAGCGATAACTTCATTTATCCTTCTGCTTACATTAATTATGGTTTATTCAACGTATGCTCAGAAAAAGACGTTGGACAGGATAGTGGCTGTGATTGGGAAAGAAATTGTACTCGAGTCCGATTTGCAGCAACAGATAGAATTTTATGTAATGAACAACAGAATTGACCCTGAAACTCCCGGTCTAAAAAATCAGGTTTTAGATATGTTGATGAACGAAAAACTAATTGTTGCGAAAGCTATCGACGATACGAATGTTGTAGTTACAGAAGATGAGGTTACTCAACAGCTTGATGCTCTTCTACAGCAAAATATACAGCAAGTCGGTTCAGAACAAAAATTAGAAGAAATATACGGTATGCCTCTCAGCAAAATAAGAAGAGAATTTCGTGATGAGATGCGCAAGAAGCTTCTCGCTCAACGAATGCAGCAGTTCCGTTTTGCGAACATAAGCGTCAGCCGGAGAGAAACTGAGCTTTTTTTTGAAGCATTCCGCGATAGTTTACCTGATGTTGAGGAAGAGGTTGAACTGTATCATATCTTGAAAATACCATCTAAAAGCGCTGAGGTTTTGGGTAATGTAAAAACATTAGCTGGAAAAATTTTAGACAGTATAAAAGCCGGCGGTGATTTTGCAGATTTTGCAATGCGCTATTCAGAGGACAAAGGATCAGCCCTCGCCGGTGGCGATTTGGGATTCACGCGACGCGGACAATTTGTGAAAGAATTTGAAGAAGCTGCCTACGCTTTGAAAGAAGGACAAATTTCGGGGCTTGTCGAATCTACTTTCGGAATTCATATAATTCAGTTGATTGAACGGCGTGGCGAGAACATTCATGCGAGGCATATTTTATTCAAAGTTGAAGCCGACGAAAAATCGGATGTCGCTGCTGTTGAGCTACTCAACAAAATAGCCGATAGTGTACGCGCGGGCGCTAACTTTTCGGAATTTGCTAAACGCTATTCGGACGATTCCGAATCAGCTTCTATTGGCGGTTTTATCGGACGTGTTCCCCTCGACGAGTTGAGTAAAGACTTTCTTGATTCTGTCGCTGAATTAAATGAGGGCGAAATCAGCCAACCCTTGTTGGTAAAAACAGGAACTTCAGGAGGTTTTCAGATAGTCTATTTAAAGAAGAGAATTCCGGCACATAAAATTTCGTTATCTACCGATTGGCAAAAAATCGAAATCTACGCCTCTAACTTTAAAAGGAATAATGAATTCCAAAAATGGATTCAGGATTTGAGAAAAGAAATATTCTGGCAAGTACGCTGAAAATAAATTTATGAAAGAAAAATTAGTGAACAGGGATTTAACAAAATTAGACGATGTAGAAGCAGTAAAACTTTTACAAGAAAATTTTAAATCTATCAGGAAGGAGATAGGAAAGGTAATTATCGGTCAGGATGAAATTATCGAGCAGCTCTTGATTTCACTTCTTGCTCGCGGACACTGTTTGTTGGTAGGCGTTCCAGGTCTTGCTAAAACCTTGTTAATAAAAACTCTTGCCCAAGTTCTCGATTTAAAATTCAGTCGCATTCAGTTCACACCCGATTTGATGCCGAGCGATATAACCGGCACTGAAATTTTAGAAGAAAATATTACTACTGGTACCAAGTCGTTTAAATTTATTAAAGGTCCTATCTTTGCAAATATCATTCTTGCAGACGAAATTAACCGAACTCCTCCTAAAACACAGGCGGCTCTTTTGGAAGCTATGCAGGAACATCATGTAACTGCCGCCGGCGAAAAATATATTTTAGAAGAACCATTTTTTGTTTTAGCAACTCAAAACCCGATAGAACAGGAGGGAACTTATCCGCTTCCGGAAGCCCAACTCGACAGGTTCATGTTCAATTTGTGGCTTGATTATCCTTCACGCACAGAAGAAATCGAGATCGTGAAATCGACTACAAGTTTATATTCATCCCATTTAAAACAAATATTAAATGGCGAGGAGATTTCATTCTTTCAGGATTTAATCCGCCGCGTTCCGGTTTCTGATAATGTTGTTGAGTTTGCGGTTGATTTAGTTGCCCGGACACGCCCGAACGGAAAAGGAACTCCTGAGTTTATTAAAAACTGGTTAAGCTGGGGAGCGGGTCCGCGTGCATCTCAATATTTAATTTTAGGCGCAAAAACAAAATCTATTCTCGAAGGGAGGCACACACCTGATATCGATGATGTCCGGAAAATGGCCGGACCTGTGCTGCGTCATCGCATCGTTCCCAATTTCAACGCCGAAGCCGACAATGTTAGTCCAATTCAAATCGTCGAAAAATTATTATCGGCTGTTTAACTTTTATGATTACAAAAAAATATTTTCTGGCAATCATTATTTTATCGATAGCATTCTCTCTCGTTTTGCTATCTCAGGAAAATCAGAAGTATTGGATTTATTTTAAAGATAAGGGAAAATATTCACAACAAACAGGAATTTTACAAAAGGGGGCAAAAGCTTACTCATTAGCTACTCAGCAAATAACTGAAAGTGCATTAAAGCGGCGTGCGAAAGTTCTACCTGTGGATCAGTTAGTAGATTATCAGGATTTACCGCTTAATGAATCATACATAAAATCGATTCAACAAACAGGTGGCATACTCCAACAAAAAGTAAGGTGGATGAATGCTGCAAGTTTTTTCCTCTCCACCGATCAAATAATTCAAATACAAAATTTACCATTCGTTGAAGCAGTAAAACCTGTTGCTCGTTTTTATAGAAAAGATTTAATAAATACGAGGGAAGGCGTTAATAGTTCGTTCCAAAAAACTTTAGGTTATGATTACGGCTTATCTTGGGCACAATATGCGGCGGTAAAAATTCCGGAGGTTCATGAACTTGGAATAAACGGAGAAGGCGTTCTAGTTGGGATGTTAGATACAGGATTTCGTTGGCGCCTACACGAATCGCTTAAAAATACAAACGTAATTGCCGAACGCGACTTCATCAATAATGACGACACAACAGCAAATCAAACCGGCGATCCAAACGAACAGGATTTGCACGGAACTTTGACAATGTCCATTGTCGGTTCATATATGCCGGGTAAAGTTATCGGTCCTGCTTTTAAATCCGATTTTATACTTGCTAAAACAGAATATGTTCCTACTGAAACACAAATCGAAGAGGACTGGTGGGCGGCGGGAATCGAATGGATGGAAAGCCGTGGTGCCGATGTAGTAAGCAGTTCACTTGGTTACAACATATTTGATAATGGACAAGGATACAGATGGGAAAACGGTGATTTTGATGGCAAAACCGGCGTAACAACTAAAGCTGCTACACGTGCAGCACGGCTTGGAGTTGTGGTTGTAACTGCAATGGGTAACGAATCTAACGGTAACGGTGTACGAGGCACATTAATGTGTCCGGCTGATGCCGATAGTATTTTATCTGTCGGAGCAATTACGATTGCAGGAAATTTGGCAACTTTTAGCTCGACAGGACCAACCAATGATGGACGAGTGAAACCCGATGTAGTAGCTCCGGGCGTAAGTGTTTATAGCGGAGTAATTCCCGGTCCGTCAACTTATGGTTACTCACAAGGGACATCTGCATCAACTCCAATCACGGCTGGTGTTGCTGCTCTGTTATTGTCAGCTCGGCCCGAGCTTACACCAGTTCAAGTTCGCGAAGCTCTTCGCAATACAGCAGATCGTGTAGAAGTTTCCCGATTCCCGACTCATCCAAATAATTTTGTTGGATGGGGAAGAGTGAACGCACTAAAAGCTATCTACTACCCGAGCATACATAAGAGTCTGAACAATTACTATTATATTGCAAATTATGTTGGTAAGGCAGGCGGTATATTGGGCGATTCTGTTTACTTGGTGTTTTCATACAATATGGTTTCATACGATACTTTGAAGATGGATAAATATTTTGGGTCATTATATAGTTCTAACGGAACGTATCGTATTTTTTTACCGAGTATATCTGTTGGTGCAAAAGTTAGTTTTTATATCATTGCGGTAGATTCGACTAATCAACTCATCCGATTTCCACAGGATAGTTCAAAAGCATATTTGTTTACATATGGAAGCACACAAATTACTCTCGATACTTTAAAACAACCTCAATTACCTACTAAATTTGAATTGACTCAAAACTATCCGAATCCTTTTCCTACTCCTTTTAATCCCGGTACAACAATTCGTTTTGATTCTCCAAACAGTTGTGAAGGAACAATTATCATCTATAATTTATTAGGCGAAAAAGTTTTGTTATTACACAATGGATTGATTCGAGAAGGAATAAATTATTTCTACTGGAACACTCAAAATCATCAGGGTGTGAACGTCCCAAGCGGAGTTTATTTTTACCAAATCCGGACGAACTCATTTATCGCCGACCGCAAGATGGTTCTTATAAGATGATATTTTTATGTTTATAGGTTTTATTTCTATAACATTAGGAGGAAGTTGGTTATTATTTTTCTTTCTCGGATTGATATTTATTTTTCTTGCAGTTTTATTTTATAAATACACCATCCCGCCATTATCTACATTAAAAAAATTATTCTTATCAGTTGTTCGTTCAATTGTCTTAACGTTGCTTCTGTTTGTTATTTTTGAACCTATCATCAGTTTTATCAACATCGAAACGAAACAACCGACAGTTGCCGTTCTTATCGATAATTCACAAAGCATAACAGTTTCTGAGAAATCAGCACAACAAATTACCGAACTCAGCAAAATGCTTGATTCTAAAACAATAGTGAATAATTTAAAAGGAACAGAAGTAACTTATTATACCTTTTCATCGGGGGCGAAAAAGTTAAAAGAATATTTTTCAGGTGCAGTAGATTATTCAGGCGAAGTAACTGATATCGCAGCAGCATTAAAGAGTTTGAAGGAAGATACTAAAAATGAAAATCTGCAAGCGGTAGTGCTTATTTCGGACGGAAATTATAACCAAGGAAAAAACCCTGTTTATTTGGCTGAAGGTCTGAATGTTCCTGTTTATACAATTGGCATCGGTGATACTTCGGAACAACGGGATGTGTTGGTAGCTGATGTTCAAACGAATAATATTGCTTATGCACAAACAAGGATTCCGGTTGACGTTACTGTTAAATGGTCGGCTTGCAGCGGTGAAAATGCTGAAGTCGTTCTCTCTGAGGGTAAAAACATTCTCGATAAGAAAACGATAAACCTTAGCAGAGATGGTGCGGAGACCCGGATTCGTATGTTTTTTGAAGCTGAGGAAGAAGGAACAAAAAAAATTACAGTTAGTGTCTCTAATATCACCGGTGAGCTTACCGAAAAAAATAATTACAAATCGGTTTTTATAAAAGTATTAAAGAGTAAACTGAAAGTTCTGATTCTTGGCGGCTCGCCTTCCGCCGATATAACCGCAGTAAAACAAGCTCTCTCCGAAGATCAGCATATTGAATCTCTTTCCTTTACACAAAAGAAAATTGGAGAATTTTATACAGATGGTAGGGAGAAAACGTTTTCACAAAGTAGCCTTGATTCGGCTGATTGTATCGTGATGATTAATTATCCAACTATTATTACATCGAAAGAGATAATAGAACAGATCAAAAAAACTATCGGAGACCAACGGAAATCAATCTTCTTTATTAACGCTAAGGATGTGGATTATACGAAATTGCGATTGATTGAGGAATTCCTCCCCTTTGTCTGGTCGAATGTTAATAGCAACGAACTTTTAGTGTTTGCAGAAATACACGAAAAAAATAAAAACCATCCTTTGCTGAATATTGAAACCGCTGCTACCTATGAAGGATGGAGCCAAATGCCGCCGGTTTTCAAAACTCAAACTCAATTCAGGTCCAAAATTGAATCCGATATATTAGCAACTATAAAAATACAAAACATTCAAATTGATGAACCACTGATATTAACTCGAAATATCAATCGGTATAAGTCGGCTGCTATAACAGGTTATGGGCTATGGCGGTGGCGTCTTCTCGCACAGGGCAATTCACAAACCGAGCGTTTGTATGCTTCGTTTCTAACTAACATAATCAAGTGGCTAACTACAAAAGAAGATGAAAAGAAAGTACGAGTTGTGCCGGTGAAGGAAGTGTTCGCTACAACCGACCCAATTGAATTTACAGCTCAGGTATATGATGATCAATACCGGCAGTTGGATGATGCAGAAGTAAATGTTACTCTTGAGTCCGAGAAAGAACAGACAAAAATAATTTTAGAATCTGTTGGAAATGGAAGGTACGAAGGGGCTTTCATAAATCTCCCGGAAGGCGATTATGTTTATTCTGCAAACGCAGTAACTAAAGGTAGAGTAGCGGGTGAAGATAGAGGAAAATTTTCTGTCGGTAAAATGAACATCGAGTATCTTGATACGAAGTTGAATAAACAATTGCTTGATCAGGTCGCTTTCAAAACCGGAGGAATGTATGTAGATATCGAGAATGCTGATAAAATTATTAAAGCACTATCATCAAAAAAATATGAGCAACAAGAGATAACAACTATTACAAAAGTACAAATATGGAATTGGGAATATATTGCTTTGTTGATAGTTATTTTATTTTCGATAGAATGGTTTATTCGAAAAAGGAATGGAATGCTTTAAGGCAAAAGCCTCTGATGACTCAGAGGCTTTTTTTATTTCATTTTGTTGACAGCCTTAGTTAATGCTGATTTTTGGTTAGCCGCTTTATTTTTATGGATAACATTTTTAGCAGCTAATTGGTCTAATAGCTTTGAAGTTTTTTTCAAAACTTCGGCAGCTTTAGTTTTATCTTGCTCGTCCTGAACGCTCTTGATAGCTGTTTTCATCTTCGATAAATTAGCTTTATTTTGCAAACGTCGCTTTTCTGCTTGGCGTGCCTGCTTCTGCGCAGATGCATGTCGTATCATTAAAACTCCTAAATTTTAGTAAAATTGCTGAATTATTCGGCATTAAGATACTTAAAAGTAACCTGAAAAACAAATTACACTTTCTACGCAATGATAAAAACGATCGAGCTCGTTCGCAGGATTACTCAGACAGTCGTTTGAAAGATGATTTGTTAGTTTATTAGAACAGGTTGCTTATTTAAAAATCCTTGGTGTTGTTAGTGTAGGCTGGTGTCGCTACACATCCGATTTTCCGATAAAATTATTTCCACAACTCATATTATATCAACAAGTTACGGAAAAGTGTGAGAGGAGGACGTAAAATATTTTTTCTTAAAATTTTTACAAAA
>JASEGV010000050.1 GCA_030017895.1 Bacteroidota bacterium
TATTATACGGCTCTGTTTCAAAATTTCCTGCTGAGTCTCTCTTATAAATCTCCCCAACTGCGTAGGCAAGTGTGTCCGAGAGAACAGCAACATCGTAAAGTACACTGCTGTTGCCATCTCCGAGATAGAATACCTCAAAATTAAAATTGTGACTCGTTGTATCCATACTCAACACGCTTAGCTCATCGCTCGAATCAACCGAAATATTGTTTACTACTCGGTATGCTCTGTACTTGTATGTGTGTTTAGGTAACAAGCCCTCGTCTAAAATTAATGTGTCGGGCTGTGTGCATTCTGCGCTTACTATCGTAGCTTCATCTCGCGTTAGTTTGAATGTCCGGCTAACTGTTGTGTCAACAAACTTTATTTTAATGAACGCGTCAACAACTCCTACATCCTCAGCAGTCAATACTATCGGCGGAATGTAAGGCGGAACATCGGGCGGTACTACCCGCTCGCGGCAAGAAGTAAATAAAATCAAACAGCAAAACAAAAATATTATGATTAAAAGATTTAAAGATTGAATGATTAATTGATTTGGTTTCATATTATACCTCTTTTACTAATATCACACATCGCTATCCTTTTAATTGTTAATGTGCAGTTATTATTTGTTGGGTTTAACATACATCCCCTAATATTGAAAGTCAAGTGTTTTTTGTAAAAATTTTAAGAAAAAATATTTTACATCCTCCTCTCCCACTTTTCCGCAACTTGTTGATATAAAATGAGTTGTTGAAATAACAAGATATTACCTACAATAGTGCCAAATGGCACTTGCTATTTATTGAGTATATTTAGCAGTCGGATGAAAGTTATAGTACAATGTAACATATTCTTTCACAACTTTCATCGTCCTGCCTGTGATTTCTTTAATTGCCGATTCATTCATTCCCTTCTTCAACATTTTCTTCACTTGAACATAATGCATCCAAAATACAAAGCTTCGTCATCATACAACACACGAACTTCGGTCGCTTCCGAAGCCGGTTCACCTTCTAACGGATCACGCTGAATAAAATCTTTTGCGGCTTGGGTATTCGACCAAATCAATTCATCCAAAATTCCATCAACTACCGGAGGATTTGTAACACGGTAAGCATCGATTTTTTTAACATTTCCGCCTGCTAATATTTCAAGGGAACTCAATAAAAAGACTACAGCAAATATTTTATATTTCAATTTAAAATCCTAATTTGATAATAGTATTGTATTCAATAAAGACATATTGAATTAGATTATAGACAATTGGGGCATAAATTTATGGAAAATAACTTGGATTTCCAAAGAAATTGGCTGGCACGATGATTGAGCTAAAAGAAATTGAATGTATAACAACAACGAGATGATAAAATGAAAAAAATACTTTTAATAATAGGATTACTGGTTCTAATATCAGTTGAGAGCCAGTCGTCCAACCGATCGCGTGTATCATTTGGGTTTTTCTATAATTCACTTGCTCCTTACGGAGAATGGATTGAAATCGACCGTAATTTTTATGTATGGAAACCGATGAGAGTTCGATATGATTGGCGGCCATACTCGGATGGACGCTGGGCATGGACGCGACAAGGCTGGTATTGGGTTTCGTATGAACCTTACGGTTGGGCTGTGTTTCACTATGGGCGTTGGCATTACGATGATTATTATGGTTGGGTTTGGGCCCCCGGTTACGATTGGAGTCCGGCTTGGGTTGAATGGAGATACGACGACGATTACATTGGATGGGCACCATTGCCACCTTATGCAACTTTCAACATCCACATCGGGATAACATTCACAACTCATTGGGCATCGCCTGTTCATCATTGGTCGTTTGTTAGATACCGGCACTTTTGCTCTCCACGTGTGAACGACTACTATGAACCTATTGAACGATCACGACGCTTTTTTGGAGATACTCGTTACCGCTCTGATTATAGATATGAAAATGAAAGAATAACAAACACCGGAATCGATAGAGAATTTATTGAACGCAGAACCGGCGATAGAATCAGAACTGCCGAGATTACTGAAACACGCGACAGAAAAACAGATAGAATGATAAGAGAAGGTGATCGTCCTAAAATTGAAGTTTACCGTCCGAGTGAAAGAGAAATAGAGCGTAACAGACCGGAAAGAATAGAAGCACGCAAATCGGATAGAACTTCTACGCTTGATTTGGAAAAAGTTGACAGAACGATTTATCGCGAACGCTCGGAAAGACAAGAGACTGAACGTGGTTCTGAAAAACGCGACTACAGAAGCAATGAACGACCGGATGACAGACGGATTCAAGAGAGGAAAGAACCGACTGAAAGAGGACGAGAAATTTATCGTGAGGAGAGAAAAGAAAACCAGCAACAGAGTGAGCCGAGAAAACGTTCTGAAAGATACCGTGCACAACCGGAACCAGAACGGAAAACCGAAGAACGGCGACCTGAAATCCAGAGAGAGCGGCAGCCCGAAATTCAGAGAGAAGAAAGCCGACGTGAAGTTCCCGAACAGAGACGCGAAATTAAACCTGAACGGAGAGAACGCGAAATCGAGATAAAGAGAGAAGAAGTTAAACCTCGCGAATATCGCGAAGAGCCGAAAAACGAGAACAGACAAAGAAGCGACGGACAACGTGACGGCAGCAAGGAATCAAGAACCCGCGGAAGATAGCATTAATCTTTGTTGTTGTTGATAAATAAAAAAGGCAGTTGATCAACTGCCTTTTTTTATCATTCAAAACGGAAACTGATGTTCGTACCAGTGTTTTGTAACATCCATCCAGTAAAACAGCCCCCGCCATTTACCGTATTTTTCATAAAATTTTTCTATCGTTTTATCGGAGACTTTTCTTCCGTTTTTATGAATTTCAAAAAACTTTGCACGGCTCCAACTGTCGATACCCAAATAATCATACCTACCCAGGAGTTTGAGCAAATTCTGAGCTGCATAGGGACCCACCCCTTTTAGATCCAACATTTTTTTGTATAAAATATCAGTTGGCGAGGTATCGGATCTCCATGCTTCTAAATTTACCTCTCCCGAATTAACTCTTCGAGCAAGCTCAAGTAAATAAGGAGCGCGATACCCCATCTTAATTTCTCCGCGTAAAAATTTTTCATTAACATTGCAAATTGCTTCAGATGTCGGAAATGAATATGCAATAAATTTTTTACCGTCGGATGTAACGGTAGTAAATTCCTTACCCAATTTCGATATAAGGTTGTTCACCATAATTTCGGTTAGCGTCCAACTGCAATTTGTTGTGCAAATCATTTTTACAACATCTTCAAAAACTGTCGGACATCTGAGCAATCTCCCGGCTTTGAATTTATGAACCCACTTGAATCGCAAATCTCTTTTTGCTTCATTATAAAATTCAGTCAAATCCTGATCGAGCCGGAAAACTTTTGCAATTTGATCTATTAAATCGAATTTTTCGTATTGATGTAATTCGTATCCGGTTTGAAATTCAACTTTAATACTTCTCTGGGCAGGGTTACTGAGAGAACAATAAACGAGTTCGCCACTACGGGTAGTGAACAACCTTTCGAGAACCGATTTTTCTTTATCAACGACAAACGGTTTTAGAGCACACCAACCGTGACTGTAAACAGTTCGCCAAAAATCAAAATATTTTGGACTGGAAATATAGAACTCACCTGTATTTAACGATTTAACTTTCATTATCATCTAAAGTTGTTTTTGAAATTTTTGAAAGTAATTTACGGTTTGTAGAATACATATCCAAAAGTTTTATCATGTTGAGTATTGCTTCCTTCGGTTTGAGATTGTTTACCATTCGCCTTAAAGCGTAATGTTTTTCAGTATACCTGCCGAACAGCAATTCCTCGCGACGTGTCCCCGACTCCTGAATGTTAATCGCCGGAAAGATACGGTGGTTTGCCAATTCGCGGTTCAGCACAAGCTCCATATTTCCCGTGCCTTTAAATTCCTGAAAAATCAACTCGTCCATTCTCGAATTTGTATCAACGAGTATCGTTGCAATGATAGTAAGAGATCCTCTGTCTTCGAGTGCGCGTGCCGATCCAAATATTTTCTTGGGTATCTCAAGTGCACGTATATCAACACCACCCGACATTGTTCGACCGCTGCCCGGTTGAAAAGCATTAAATGCTCTCCCCATCTTCGTCAACGAATCTATCAACAGAACTACATCCTTACCGGTTTCGACTTCCCTTTTCGCATAATCTAAAACAAGCGATGCAATTCGGACGTGGCTTTCTCTGCTGCTATCGCTCGAACTTGCAAACACTTTTGCATTTACCGAGCGCCGGAAATCTGTTACTTCTTCTGGTCTTTCATCAACCAGCAGCACAATCAACGAGATATCGGGATGGTTAGTACCGACTGACTTAGCAATTTGTTTAAGCAGTATTGTTTTCCCTGCTTTGGGTGGGGCGACTATTAAAGCCCGCTGTCCTTTACCGATCGGGCAGAGCAAATCAAATATCCTTAGGGAATACTCGTTCGGTTCGGTAGTTAAAACTATTTGTTCGGAGGCATCCACCGCAGTACCTGTTTGAAATTCCTCACACTTCAGCCATTCTTCCGGCAACAAACTGTTGACTGTAAGAATTTCAGTTACTTCCAAAAATCCGTTGAACTTCTGAACTTTGCAATCCACTAAAACACCTTGCCGAAGATTAAATTGTTTTATAAGTTTGCCATTTACGTTCGGCGAGTCGTAATCTTTTTCCAGCTCAACCGATATTTTAATTAGTCTTCCGCCCGATGAGAAATGATGGTTTACGTTTTTATTACTTCTGACAATTTCAAGTATTCCGGTGAAATATTTTTCGGAAGATGATGGTGATAAAATATTCTGAGTGTTTTTAGTTTTCAAGTTTGTGTAAAATTCAATTATTAAATAAAAGAGGTCAAGCTACCCTGTGTCACACCTTCGGTAACTTACCGTTGCTTCCTTCCGGACCTGGCGGGGTTGGGCTACTTACGGTTGCACAGGACTTGACCTCTAAATTATCTAAAATTATTATGTTTTGTAATTTGCCTGTTTTTTCTGTTTGCTTTAGCTATCGTCAAGCTACCCTGTGTTACACTTTCGGTAACTTACCGCTGCTTCCCGCTTTTCCTATATGGATCAAATGAGCGGGGTTCTGAATTTTGCAATAAACTTAACATCACTTTGTTCGTTAAGTTTAGCAAAATTCGAAGTGGAGCTGATCGGGATCGAACCGACGGCCTCCTCGTTGCGAACGAGGCGCTCTCCCAGCTGAGCTACAGCCCCAAGTCCAATCAATATAAATATATACTCTTATTTTTCCAAGAAAAATGTATTTGACACAAATAAAATAAAGTTGACTAACAGTCTAAAAATGTGTATTTTTTATATGAAATTTATTGATTTTTTCACTTTTACACTGATTTTCGTATGTTTGATGAATTGACAGAACGACAAAAAGAAGTTCTAAAATATATTATCCAAAACTTTATTTTAACTGCAACCCCGGTTGGATCGAATCTTTTAGCAAAGCAGTCGGATTTAGGTTTAAGCTCCGCAAGCATCCGGAATGTTATGGCAGACCTTGAAGAGCAAGGATTTCTTTCGCACCCGCACGTGTCGGCAGGTAGAATTCCTACCGATAAAGCTTATCGCCTTTATGTTGATGGGCTGATAGAGATTAATGAAATAGGCAAACTCGAACAAGAAACTATATATCATGATTTAAAAGGTTTTTCTGATACTGATGATTTATTGAAAGAGACAGGCAAATTACTCAGCCGCATCTCGCATCAACTAAGTATCGTATCGTCGCCGCATCTGATTACCGGCAGACTGAATAGGATAGAAGTTATACAAATATCGAGTTCGAAAATTCTTGTTATTCTGACAATCGAATCACTTGTCATGAAAACAATTACAATGGAATTCATATCCGACATCCGTCAGAGTCAATTGGAAAAAATCACAAATTATTTAAACGAACGATTATCCGGTTTAACTCTTAAAGAAATACGGGATACTTTTTACGATAGAGTTAAAGATGTCGAGAATGAAGAAACAGGATTAATCCGCTTGTTCCTCGGAAACACCGATAAATTATTCAGCGATTTTTCATCAAAAGAACGAGTGCATATAAGTGGAGCAAAAAATATTTTAGCTCAACCTGAATTCGAATCCCCCGAAAAAGTTCGCAGTATTATCGAACTTATCGATAACGAAGATATTATCATCCACATAATAGATAGATACGAAGAAAAAGTGAGTGCTGATGGAATTACTATTTTAATCGGTTCAGAAAATGATATCGAAAAACTTCAAAATTACAGCATGATTATTTCTTCCTACAAAATCGGAGAAACTAAAGGAACAATTGGCATCATTGGCCCGAAGAGAATGGAATATCAGCGACTCATTCCTCTCGTAGGATGCATTACCGAATTCGTATCATCTAAAAATTAATATAAACAGAAAGGATTTTTACAACTACCAAATGGCAGATAACGACAATATTCAAGATATAGAAGTTAATGAAATACAATTATTGAACGATCGTATTGTTGAGTTACAAAAAGCAACCGACAATCTAAAAGATCAACTTTTAAGAAAGGCAGCTGAATTCGATAATTACAAAAAGCGAATTGAAAACGACCTCTACAACATTACAAGATTCGCGAACGAAAACCTCATCGAAAAGCTGCTTGTAGTTTTAGACGATTTCGAAAGATTCCTACAGCACGCGCAGGAAGAAAATACTGATTCGCCGAACGATCCATTTTTTCAGGGTATCGACCTTATTTATAACAAGATGCTGAAAATTCTTGAACAACAAGGTTTAGCTAAAATGAACACTACCGGGCAACCTTTCGATGTAAATATACATGATGCTTTAATGGTTATGCCTAACACCGATTCCACTACTCCTCCTAACATTGTGATCAAAGAAGTTGAAAGCGGATACACATTACACGACAAAGTGTTACGTCATGCAAAAGTCATTGTCTCCGGTGAAATAAGCGAGCAAGAAGGCGGGGCTGATTAATTATGGCGAAACGCGATTATTACGAAATTCTCGGAGTTTCAAAAAACGCTTCACAGGATGATATAAAAAAATCATATCGAAAAATTGCTATGCAATATCATCCCGATCGAAATCCTAATAATAAACAAGCCGAAGAGAAGTTTAAAGAAGCTGCCGAAGCATACGAAGTATTGAGTGATGCCGACAAGCGACAGCGGTACGACAGGTTTGGTCATGAAGGGCTGCGTGCCGGACAAGATTTTCATGGTTATACAGACATTCATGATATATTTTCATCGTTCGGCGATATTTTCGGAAGCGCCTTTGGTGGAAGTATTTTTGAAGATGCGTTTGGCGGTCGAGGTTCTAGGCAAAGAAGGCAGCAGCAGACCGGTGTCCCGGGAGCCGACTTAAAAGTCCATTTGAAACTTACCCTCGAAGAAATTTCAACCGGTGTCGAGAAAAAGCTAAAGATAAAAGCATACAAAACTTGTGAACTCTGCGGCGGAAGCGGAGCCCGATCGAATGCCTCGCGTGCTACATGTCCCTCATGTAACGGAAGCGGCGAGATACGTCAGGTGTCGCGGTCAGTATTCGGACAATTTGTAAATATATCAACCTGCGATAACTGCAACGGCGAAGGGAAGATTATAAAGGATTTATGCCCCGAGTGCCGCGGCGAAGGTCGGGTGCACGGCGAAAAAACTATCAAAATAAATATTCCCGCCGGTGTTTCCGAAGGCAATTATATACCGTTACGGAATCAAGGGAATGCAGGAAAGCGTGGCGGACCGAACGGTGATATTTTAGTTATTATTGAAGAAGAAGCACACGACATTTTTGTTCGTCAAGGTAACGATATTATTTTAGATTTATTAATCAGTTTTCCCGAAGCCGCACTCGGCGCAGATATTGAAATTCCGACACTAACCGGCAAAGCCAAGTTACATATCGAACAGGGTACTCAATCCGGTAAAGTTCTCCGAATGCGGGAAAAGGGACTTCCTCAACTCAACGGCTACGGGAGAGGCGACCAATTAATACGAATCAATGTTTGGACCCCCACCCGACTCACTCAAAAAGATAAAGAAATGCTGAAAGAGTTACTGAGCCGTGATACGATGAAACCTCGTGAAGGTGATAAATCGGCAAATTCAGATAAAAGTTTTTTTGAAAAATTCCGAGATGCTTTTTCTTAAAATATAATTATGAATATTCTCGAATCGATAAATAAAAAAATTGGTTTTACGAAAAACGAGCTGCGGGTTATCATATTTTTAGCAGCAGCTTTTGTAATTGGCGCCGGTATTAAAATATACAAAGCCAATACGAATGAACAAGCCGGGAGAACTTTCGATTATTCAGAAAGTGATGCACAATTCCATTCACTTTCACAGAATACTTATTTATCGCAAGGCGATAATATTCCCATCAACGAAAATGTCCCTCTCCCATCGCAACAAAAAAAATCTTTGCCAAAAGAAAAAAGCATTAAGTTGAACAAAGCTGATAAAACCGAACTGATGAAACTGCCGGGAATTGGCGCAATGACCGCCGAGGCGATTATCAGATACCGTGAAGAAAACAACGGGTTCGATGACATCAACCAGTTATTAAAAGTAAAAGGGATCGGAAAAAAGAAATTAGAAAAAATAGCGATGTACCTTACACTTGAAAAGTAAAAAATAAAATCAGGAAATAATTAAAATATGCCACAACAAATTACTGCGGGGATTAGTGTTTTAGACGATATCGCACATTTCGTTGTCCTGAAAATCAACGACTATAAAATAGAGTTGATATATTTGGAAGAATACCAGAAAACCGAACTTGACAGATCGGAAATCTGGTTTTTAAAACCGTTAGCTATGCGAAGTGATACAATTTTCGAACGTCCTCAAAGCGTATCGGTAGCACTTGATAAAAAGTTTCTTTTCATACACAATTTTCCGATAGATTCAAATTTGACAAAAGTTGAACAAAACGAACATGTGAATTGGGAAATTTCTCAACATATACCAAACTTCCATCCGCAAGAATACATCAGCGATACACATCTATTGAAAACATTCGATGATAGAAAAATCAATGACATTATTTCGGTTACGGTAAAAAGAACTTTAGTTTATGCAATTCATGAATATATTGCCCAACGAAATTTAAATTTAAATATTGTAGATGCTACACAATTTGCTGTTGAAGATGTTCTCCTGCTTACTCAACCTGAAATCAAAAATCAACAATGCGTAGTTGTCGGACTCACAAGATCGAGTGTCGAATACAGTCGATACTCCAACGGGCATTTGATAGAATATAATGGGCGTACAGAATCGGATATTGGAGCGGGTGTACAATATTTAAAAAACTCTTTGTCGGGTAAGGTTTATGATTCGATATTTATTTATGGCAACCAAGCGTCTGCTGAGGTTTTAGGAAAACTAAGAAGAGATGTTTCGCCCAACATTTCAATTCTAAATCCATTTCGCCGGTTAAATATTTCTTCGGTACGAAACTACGACAGGTTTGTAAATAATGTCCAGCGGTTCGTGCCAGCCGTCGGAATCGCACTCAGGAAACCTTGATTATGCGTGTTATTTCAGGAATTTTTAAAGGTCATCAATTAAAATCTGCCCGCCAACTGGACATCCGTCCGGCTACCGATCGGGTAAAGGAGACAATATTTAATGTTTTACAAACACGTTTGAAACTCGAAGATGCGCGGGTTCTCGATTTATTTGCAGGCACCGGTAGTTTAGCCATCGAAGCATTGAGCCGTTACGCCGCCTTTGCTACTATCGTTGATAATTCAAGATCATCTATCGAGTTAATTAAATCGAATATTGAAAAGTTAAAATTATCAGATAAAAGCCGTATCATCCAGACGGATGCTTTTAAGTTTATAAGCAAAACTGAGGAAAAATACGATTTGATTTTTGCCGACCCTCCCTACGTTTATGAATTTACAACGAGCATTCCCGAAAAAGTTTTTACGAATAATTTATTAAACACCAGCGGCTTTCTGATAATTGAGCATACAAAAAAAATGATTTTTGAAAATTCCGATAAATACATCCAAGCAATTAAAAAAGATTTTGGAAATACAGTGGTATCGTTTTTCGTTCACAACATAATGGAGAAAAAATGAAAATCGCAATTTACCCCGGAACCTTCGACCCCATAACTTACGGACATATCGATGTTTTAGAACGAGCTTTGGAAATATTCGATAAAGTAATCGTAACAATTGCTCACAATACAGCAAAAAACCCTCTTTTCACTGACGAGGAGCGACTCGACATGGTAAAAAATGTTACAAAAAAATATGGAAAGCGCGTTGTAGCTGAATATTTCGACGGGTTGCTTGTAGAATATGCCCGAAAGAAAAAAGCCATAGCATTGGTTCGCGGGTTACGTGCCGTCTCCGATTTTGAGTATGAGTTACAGATGGCGTTGATGAACCGTAAATTAGCAAACGATATTACTACAATATTTTTTATGCCTCACGAGAAGCACACTTACCTTAATTCCTCGATAGTTCGTGAGATTGCAAAACTCGACGGTAATATATCGAGCTTCGTACCGGCTTATGTTCAAAAGATTTTGAAATCTAAAGTTCAGAACGTATAACGTTCTTCAGAAATTCAGGGAAGAGAAAGAAAATCCCTTTTCCCTTTTTTGAAATTTCCCTAAAATTAAGTAAATTAAAACACCAAAGTTCATTGTTGGTTCTTTCCATCAAATTCAATATGTATCAATCAAAAACGAATATGTTGCTAGTAACACCGTTCTTATTATTTTTACAAAATATAAAAAAATATGAGGATTATTAATAAATGAATGTAAGTCAACTTGCGCGATCTATAGCTGAATCGCCCACTCTGCGACTAACCGAAGAAGCCCGGCTACTGAAAGAAAAAGGCGAAGCAGTTATTCACTTAGGAGCCGGTGAACCAAAAAATAAAGCTCCGATTAATGCCATCCTGAGTTCCGCAGCGAAACTTAATACCGGCGACGTGAAATATACGCCAGCTGACGGAACACCATCACTTAAAAAAGCAATCATCAGATATACTGAAGAGAATTATGATAAAATGGTTTCACCTGAAAACATCATCGTCTCTGCCGGCGCAAAACAATCGGTCTTTAATCTTCTGTTCACTTTATTAAATCCGCAGGAAGAGGTTATCATCCTTGCACCATATTGGGTTAGTTATCCAGAAATGGTTAGGATGTGTTACGGCGTTCCCGTTATTGTAACACCGGAAGACGGCTCGTTCCATCCGCGAATGAAAGACATCGAGCAAAAAATCAGCTCGTACACCAAAGCGATTATCATTAACAGCCCGAACAACCCGTCGGGCATTATGTATAAAGAAGAATTTATTGCGGAGATAATAGAGTTCTGTGAGCGCAAAGGAATTTACGCCATCATGGACGATATTTATCATAAACTGATATTTGATGGAAGAAAACCAATTTCTCCATACAAGTACACAAAGAATACTTTAGAAAATTCTAAAATTATCGTCGTGAATGGTATCTCGAAACTTTATGGAATGACAGGTTTCCGGATTGGCTGGACGGTTGCGCCCAAAGCTCTCACTGGAATTATGACAAACGTTCAAGGACAGATTACAACAACGACTTCAGTAATTCTACAAGCGGCGGCCGAAGGTGCGCTGATGGGAATACAGAGCATCGTCGAGGGATTGCGCTTGATGATAGAGAATCACCGCAACATTATGATGCAGGAACTTCAATCGTTTACTGGAATCAAAACGACAAAACCAGATGGAACATTTTACTGTTTACCTGATTTCAGCGTCTACAACAAGAACTCACTTGAGCTTTCGAAATTCTTATTAAAGAAAGCTCTCGTTGTTACTGTTCCCGGAAAAGAATTCGGAATGGAAGGACACTTACGTCTGAGTTACTGCGGAACAATAAAGGAGATCAAACAAGGCATCGAACGAATTAAATGGGCACTCGATCCCAATTCACCCAACGAAATATTTATTGGCGAAAGAAAATTAGTGAGGGATTGGTTATGAACAATTTACTAAACATTAAAACACCGGCTCAAGACCAAGCCAGAGCACTTAAGAGCGAGTACGGGCTTGATAATCACAGCTTGACGAATCTTAACAATGTTTATTGGAATTTACCGATTGAAGCACTGTATGAAGAAATCACCTTCCGTGGTGAAGCCCGAATTTCAAAGTTAGGACCAATCATTGCCCACACAGGAAAGCATACCGGAAGATCTGCTAACGATAAATTTGTTGTAAAGGAACCATCCACACAGGATAAAGTGTGGTGGGGCGAATACAACCGACCGTTCAATCAGGATAAGTTCAACGAGGTGTTGAGTCGATTGCAAGGGTTCTTGCAAGGCAGAGATTTATTTGTGCAGGATTGCTATGCGGGCGCTGATGAAGAATATCGTTTACCAATCCGCATCATCACAGAAAAAGCCTGGCATAGCGCGTTCGCACGGAATATGTTCATCCTGCCAAAAACAGCAGAGGAATATAAACGACACGTTCCCGATTTCACAATTATGTCGATACCATCATTCAAAGGACTTCCGCAAATAGATGGGACATCGACCGAAACATTCATACTTCTCAACTTCGAGCAGAAAATAGGCATTATCGGCAACACTGCTTACGGCGGCGAAATTAAAAAAGCTATTTTCACGGTTATGAATTTCTTACTGCCGTTGGACGGAGTAATGCCGATGCACTGCTCAGCAAACATCGGAAAAGAAAAAGATACTGCGCTCTTCTTCGGATTATCCGGTACGGGTAAGACGACTCTTTCTGCCGATCCAAATCGCGGACTTATAGGCGACGACGAGCACGGCTGGAGTGATGAAGGCATCTTCAACTTTGAAGGCGGTTGTTACGCAAAAGTTATTGCTCTCTCCCCCACTGCTGAACCGCAGATTTATGCCTGCACTCAGAAATTCGGAACAATTTTAGAAAATGTTGTTTACGATCCGATAACACGCAAGATCGATTTGGACGATGCAACGATTACCGAAAACACTCGTGCTTCATATCCTCTCGAATATATAGACAACGGTGTACCTGAAAAAATGGGCGGACATCCAAAGAACATTATTCTATTAACATGCGATGGGCTTGGAGTATTGCCACCGATAGCAAAGCTTTCACCCGAACAGGCGATGTATCAGTTCATGTCAGGTTATACTACAAAAGTTGCAGGCACCGAGATGGGACTTGGGAAAGAGCCGGAGCTAACTTTTAGCGCCTGCTTTGGCGCGCCGTTTATGGTACATCATCCAGCCGTTTATGCCGATTTACTAAAACGGAAAATGCTGAAGTATGGCGCTCACTGCTGGTTAGTAAATACCGGCTGGGTTGGCGGACCGTATGGTGTTGGCAAACGCATAAGCATAAAGTACACGCGTCAATTATTGAACGCGGCGCTGAGCGGTGAATTGCTCAAGGTTAAGTTCAAAAAAGATCCGATCTTCGGTTTCGAAGTGCCTGAAACTTGCGGAGATATTCCTGCTACTGTTCTAAATCCTGCATCGTCATGGAACAGCAAAGAAGCCCACATGAATAAATACAAGCAACTTGCAGGTCGGTTCATTGAAAATTTTAAGAAATACGAAGCTGGCTGTCCGCAAGAAGTTATTAAGGCGGGACCGAAGGTGTAAGAGCTGTGAGCGGGGAGCGTAGAGCATAGAGGAATGAAAACATTTACAATAAAAATCGACCCTTTAACAGGTGAAGAATATTTTGAAGTCTATTTACGCGGACAACAGATTCTGAACGACCCCCTACTTAACAAAGCATCGGCTTTTACAGTTGAAGAACGATTGAGCTTGGGTTTATCAGGATTGTTACGCTCCGGTATTAATACAATCGAAAATCAACTTGCCCGCAGCGTACTAATGTATCGCCGGAAGCCCGACGAGATGGAAAAATATATCTACTTACAGGGTTTACTAAACAGAAGTGAGACTTTATTCTACAAACTTCTAACCGGAAATTTAACAGAAATGCTTCCGATAGTTTATACCCCAACTGTCGGACAGGCTTGCTTACAAATGAGCCACATAACACGCAGGTATCGTGGAATATACATTACACCCGAAAATATTGCCAACATAGATGCAATCTTTTCGAGCATTTCTCTGCCAGAAGTTAATCTGATAGTCGTAACCGACGGCGAACGGATTCTTGGTTTAGGCGATTTAGGTTCCGACGGAATGGGAATTCCTGTCGGAAAAGTAAATCTCTACGTAGCTGCCGGCGGTTTACACCCCGCTTGCTGTTTACCCATCTGTATTGATGTCGGAACGAACAACGAAAAACTTTTAAAAGATCCGTTGTATTTAGGACACAGAAAAAAACGTCTCGAAGGCGAGGAATATTATTCATTCATCGAGAAGTTCGTCTTGGGTGTAAAAAGAAATTTCCCATCCGCCTTATTACAGTGGGAAGATTTTGCCAAACACAAAGCATTTAAATTATTGGAACGATACCACGAGCGAATCTTATCCTTCAACGACGATATCCAAGGGACGGGCGCCGTTACACTTGCGACTTTAATATCGGCTATGAAAATTAAAAAACAAAAATTAGGCTATCAAAGATTTGTGATTGTTGGAATGGGACAAGCTGGTACCGGAATCGCATCCAACATAAAAGTGATGTTGAGAGAAGAAGGACTATCGGAAGAAGATGCACGTAACCGAATTTTTGCAATCGATATTGATGGCCTACTTTTAGAAGATACGACGGGTTTAGAAGACCACCAAAAACCATTCGCCCAAAAACTTTCGACAGTAGCTAATTGGAAATTTGAAACACCAGACAAAATTACATTAATGGATGTAGTTAAGAATGCAAAAGCCACTGTATTGATTGGAGTTACAGCAAAAAGTGGATTGTTCGGTGAGGAAATTTTAAAACTGGCAGCTCAAAACGATGAACGTCCTGTAATTTTAGCATTATCGAATCCGACATCAAAATCGGAATGCACACCCGACGAAGTTATAAGAGCTACCAACGGCAAAGGATTAATTGCAACAGGAAGTCCATTCCCACCAGTCGAACATAACGGTAAGCAACACGTTACATCGCAGTGTAATAATATGTTCATATTTCCGGGTGTTGGACTTGGTGCGCTAGTCAGCACAACTCCCAAAGTTACAAACCGAATGTTTCTTGCAGCCAGTAAAGCATTATCAAATCTTGTAACAGAAGAACAATTAAGCAAAGGAATTTTACTGCCTGATATGAAAGATATCCGGTTCGTATCCCGGCAAGTTGCCAAAGCAGTCGCGCTCGAAGCTCGAGAATCAGGTTTAGGTAGGTTGTTGGAAGATGAGCAGTACGAAAAGATAATAGCCAAAGCTCAGTGGGAGCCAAGGTATTATCCGTTTAGACCGGGTAAAACTTCCGATTTCTTATGCTGATAAATAATTGTTAAATAAAAATCAAATGACCTTCTTAAGACGCATATTTGGAATTAGTCGAGATGAAGTTTGGCAGCAACTCTGCAACGAAATCGACAGCACCTTTATCAAAGGGGGTTTTTGGAAAGGCAACAAAGTTACTGTAAAAGTAAAAGAGTGGACTATAACTTTGGATGTTTATACTGTATCAACAGGAAAGAGTAGCACCGTATATACTCGAATGCGGGCACCTTATGTAAATGTTGATGGATTCCGATTTAAAGTTTACAGGAAAAATATTTTCAGTAATTTAGGTATGGTATTATTAAAGATGTTGAACGTTTAAAAAACCTCTTCGCTTTATTTTCAGAAACCCTGAATATGAAAACGACCCGAAATTAGATCTCTAATTAACAGCCAACCCAAGTTTGTTTAAAACCCCGAATTTTCATATATTTTCAAGCCAGAATATATAATTACTAATACGATTAGGAAAATATGCCAACATACGCTTATAAATGCAAACGATGCGAATACGAATTTGAAGAGTTTCAAAGTATAAAAGCCGATTCACTGACGATGTGCCCGTCCTGTAATACATCATCACTTTCAAGAATGATTGGTGGTGGATTAGGTTTAATTTTTAAAGGAAGCGGTTTTTATTTAACCGACTATAAGAAGAGCAACTCATCTCCGGCAGGAGGAAATAACAAGCCCCAAAAAACAGAAGATGCAAGCAAGACTGAAGTAAAAACTACATCTAAAGATACCTCAACGGAAAAACCGGCATCTGCGGAAAAAAAATAAGGTTTGATTTATATAACTCATTGTTCATAGTTCCATGCTCACCGCTCACCGCCCTGTGGTGAGCGAACCGTCGAAAGACGGTGAGTCGAACCATCATCGCTTAAAAAGCATTCGGATAATAATTAATAACAGGTTCACTCGTCTCCCATTTGATTGCTACAACGTCAAACCTTGCTTCTACACCTGAAATGTTTTTTTCATACAAATAACCTTCTGCAACTTTCCTGATTTGCCTCCGCTTTCCAATCGTGATAGAATCTTCGGGTTCTCCATACTCTACTGACTTTCGCGATTTAACTTCGATGAAAACGATTATTCCGTTATCATCAGCAATAAGATCAATTTCACCCCGGCCAAAATAGAAGTTCCGCTCAATTATTTTAAAACCTTTTTCAACTAAAAACTTCTCTGCAATTTCTTCCGCCCCTTTTCCTTTTTCGCGCGTGTGAGGCATAAAATTATTCGGAGTTTAGACTGCGTATTTTAAAACTCTTTCTATGTATTTCACAGAAACCATATTTTCGTATCGCTTCAATATGCTCTTCGGTACCGTAGCCTTTGTGTTTAGCAAAACCGTATTGCGGATATAATTTATCGTATTCAATCATCATATTATCACGTATAACTTTTGCTATTATTGAAGCGGCAGCAATTGTAAAACATTTAGAATCGCCATCTACTATTTTGAGGGCGGGAATATTCAATTCGACAAAGTAAGGACCATCCACGAGCAAATGTTCAGGTGCAGGCTCCAACTCACCAATAGCTTTGTGCATTGCTTTGAATGTTGCATTTAAAACATTTATTTCATCAATCAGAGCATGATCCACAATTCCCACTCCGATACTCAAAGCTTTCAGATGAATTTGTTCAAACAGGTCAGTCCGTTTTTTTTCGCTTAAAGTTTTAGAATCTTTTATCCCATCAATCACAAGCTCACGAGGGAAAACAACAGCCGCTGCAACGACAGGTCCTGCAAGCGGTCCGCGACCGGCTTCATCAACCCCGGCAACAAAGCGTTTACCCGTTTGCCAAAGCTCGCGTTCGTATGTTAATGCTGTTAAACTTTCTTTAATATGTTTCATCTGTTAAAACTCGTTTATTAATCCGAAATGAATTTTGGCTTGATTAAATGTATCGCCTTTACCGAGCGCCAAACTTACACCGATAATGCCCAAAGCAGTTTCAATTCGCATACCTATGCCGTAACCATATTTAACACTTTCTGTAATAATATTCAAGTCGCTATTATTTCTTGAATAATATCCTGCGTCAAAAAAGGCGGAGAAGAACGACTTGCTGCCGACTATAAAACGATATTCCAAATTCGACCAAATTATCCGGGAACCAAGGAACTGATTTTCGCGATACCCTCGCAATGTGTTCGCACCACCGAATCTAAAGAGGTCGCTCACCTCTACAGTACTTGCACGCAGTTCTTTACCGTGCAACCCGACGACTACAACCTGTCTCCTGAAAGTTTCCTGAAACACTTCAACATCGATTCCGATTCGCTGAACATTTTGAACTGAATTTAAAGTATAAATTTCTTTTCGCCCGTAACGATAATCGGATTTATAGTTTATGCCGCTCGTGGGATTATAAATATTATCACGAGAATCATAATGAACATCGAAACCAATCGAGGCGGTTCCGCTGCTGTTTACATACCGGGTTGCAGTTTCGGATGATGGAATAATGTTTTCCTGATTGAACAACACTCCTACTGAAAACAAATCACTGATCATGAGTTCAGATTTAAGCTCAATAAATCGCCGCACATAAATTGTATCTTGCTGACGTTGGAAAAATGTGCCCGCAAGATTTACAGGATAATTTAGAAACCAAGGTTCAGCATAACGGACTCCAATTTCTTGCGAGTGCCGTTCGTCTTTCAGCCATTTTACATTCAGCTTGCGTGCAGTGCCAAAAAGATTCCGCATCGTAACATCCACAAGTCCGGTAAAATATCCTTTTTCGGAAACCGAGCCGGGCAGATACCCAACAACACCATCAAAAGAATTCGTATTTGCTTCAGTTACTTTAATCAACAAACCTGACGATGCAGGTAGTCCGGTTTTTCGAGATGCCTTTTTAATTGACAATAAAATTGTGTCCACAACGGAATTTGAGTCTTGCAAAAGAAATATCTGAGGTTCGCTGATTGACGAAAACAATTGCATCCGGTTCAACCGTTGTGGAATTTTCTGAATTTTTGATTGCGAATAAAATTCTCCCTGCTGAATACGAGTCTCCCGAATGATTACCTCGCTTTCGGTTTCGGTGTTTCCTTCTATATGAATCTTATCGATCCTGATTTTTAGCCCCTCTTCAATTTCCAATGTTACATCAATAGCACTTTCTTCGTTCGCGATAGATATGTCTGTAACATCAATTGATACAAGCGGATAGCCGGTTTCTTCATACCTCGTTACAAGATTATAAATATCGGATTCGAGTAACGTTTTTTGTAAGCAACTCCCTGTGGTTGTGCTGAAGTTTATCAAGATGTTGTCGGTTGTAAATATTGTATTCCCGCTCAATTTGATTTTCCTGATTAAAGATTTTTGATGCGGTTCGATACGTATGAAAATATTTACAAATAAACTATCATCAAAATAATTTAATGAATCGATACCAACGCCGGAGAAGTAGTAACAATCTGTAATATAAAGATGACGAAGCTTTTCTAAATCTTTCTCTAATGTTTCTATATTGAAGATATTATTATTTTTTGAAGAGACATAATTGAGAAGAAAATCTTCTGAATAAACGGGAATAGATTGTGAGAAAACAATATTACGAATTTTAGTTTGCCGTTGAGCGAAGCTTACGTTTACAGTAAAGATTTGAAGGAAAAAGAAAAATAGCGAAAGCCGGATTACGATTTCTCTCATCGGTTGTAAGAAAATTGATTAGTCGTTCATCTTGGTCTTTGCCAAACGTCCCAGATTGGCGTTGTCAACTGATAATCACCGAAGCCGGTTTGGTCAACGAAAACGAATTGCCTGTTTAATTCGTAGTAATACCAGACTTCGTAAGGTTTAGAATCGATATCAAACGGATGGCGATCGACATTGTTGGGCGCACCGAAAACAATAAAAACCATCCCCATATCTGTTTTCCAGCCGGCGATGTAGTGTTTAAAATTTTTATTAGCATATTCGACTCGCGAATAATATTCTTCCATCAATTCGTTTCGTTCCGTGTTAGGGGTGGGGTCTTTCTTTATCCAAAATTCTTTAAAAGCTTCTAACCGTTCATTGAATGGTAGTTTTTTAATCCGTGCAATTTCGGATGCTTGTTCGATATAAGTCATTTGGTCGATAGCTGCATCGAGGTCAACGATTGATACAGGCATACCTCGCCAGTGAATTGAAAACTTTCTGCTTATCGAAGTAGTCGTTGGCTGCATACTGGGATTCATTTTAATCTCCAACGTATAATCTCCCATCGGTAAATCAACGGAATTGATTTTAAAAAACAAACTGTTTTTTCCTTTAACTAACTGTTGTGTCTCTTTACCGGTTCTCAAAGTTTTCTTTTTATCTTTAGAGATTTCAAATACAATTTCTACTGAATCAGCATTTGTGGAATTATAAACTTCGGCGAAAGCAAAAAAACCTTCTCCTAAATCAACAACATTCCCTGAAATATTCGGAATGATGATCTTTTTTTCACCTTCGACTGTAAGTTTGCTCAGAAGCATTACATCGGAAACTGTGAATTGCTGTTGTCGAAAATCGCGTAACTCGACATTCCGTGAAAATTTTGCCGCTTTTTTTGTTTCAATATCCCTGATTTGAACCACTAATCGATACTTTCCGGGGGGCAACGGAAACGATTGCTGACTAAGCTTATTAAGCTTGGGCGAAACTGTTTCCTCGTAAGTAGATGTTTTGATTGATTCGTTCCACAACTTTTCTTTGACCAAGTTGTTAGATACATCGTAGATATTTACTGTGAGTTCATAATTGGAGAGAAAGATGTCGGCATTTTTAACAAAAAATATTGCGTCGTATGGAACTTGGATATACACATCAAGCCGGCTTTCATTAGGAACATCTGAAGCAAAACCGAGTACCTCGATAAAAATTTTGGGTATTCCAATTTCAGCAGCTTTGTGAGTTTCAACCTGTGATACTGTTGAAAAAGAAACGAAAACAGTTAACAGTATTATTAGAAGTATTTTATAGTTCATATTATTTCTGTTTTTTAATTTCAGCAAACAAATCATATTCAAAATTATCAACAATAGTAACCTTATAAAAATTTCCTACTTTTATATGAGCAGGCGGTTCAACGATTATTTCGTTATCGACTTCCGGCGCATCAAATTCGCTCCGGCAGTAAGCCGCCGAAGCGGTCTTGCTATCAACTATCACCTTCATTTCTGACCCAACAAGATTGCGGTTCTTCTTGAACGAAATTTCACTCTGAATTTCCATAATCTTATTTTTTCGGGCTTCCTTTATTTCGTCAGGTACAGGGTCGCCTAAAGGTTCAGCAATTGTATTTTCTTCCTGCGAGTAGCTAAAAACACCTAACCGATCGAATTCAAATTCTTTCACAAAGTCAACCAATTCATCGAATTCTTTTTCTCCTTCAGTCGGATAACCTACGATCAAAGAAGTCCGCAAAGCGATACCGGGCACTTTCGATTTGATTTTTTCTAACAACTTACGCGTTTCGCGCGAGCTTATTCCGCGCTGCATCGACTTCAAAACTTTATCAGCAATATGTTGAACCGGTATATCAATATATTTACAAAGTTTATTATTTCCAACAAACAAATCCAGTATATCTAATGGAAATTTTGCCGGATAGGCATACATTAATCGTAACCATTCAACCTCATCAATCTTACTTAAACGTTCAAGCAACTCTTTGAGCGAACGTTTTCCATAAATATCTAACCCATAATAAGTTGTATCCTGAGCAATTAAAATTAATTCTTTCACACCCAATGCAACAAGCCGTTCAGCTTCTTTTACTACACGTTCGAGCGGCTTACTAATATGCTTGCCACGCATAATCGGGATTGAACAAAATGAGCATGGATTATCGCACCCTTCCGAAATTTTCAGGTAAGCATAATGACTTGGTGTGGTGAGATGACGTTCGCCTAATAGTTCGTATCGAAAATTTATACCAAGTTCGTTTGTAACTACATCGATCTTATTGGCGCCGATGAATGCATCGACTTCAGGAATTTCCTTTTGCAAATCAGCTTTGTATCTTTCGGAAAGACAGCCCATCACGACAAGCTTATCGAGTTTGCCACTTTTCCGTAGTTCGGCGGCTTGCAGAATCGTATCAATTGATTCTGATTTTGCATCGTTGATAAATCCGCATGTATTTATCACTACGACGTTTGCATCATCGGGATTGTTTACGATTGAATAATCGCTGGAGTCAATTTGTCTTAATAGTTCTTCGGAATCGACAACATTTTTGGCACAACCGAGTGTAATAACGGCAATTTTGGGAGTAATAGTTTTCACATTAAAAATTTAATAAAATTGTGAGAGAATAAAAAATTTATTATGTATTTTGTTTTTAATATATACTTTTTGTATGATTAATAGAGTTGTAACAAAAAACTGAGGATGATATGCGAGAAATTCAGTCGATACAATTTATTGGAACACATGAATAAAATACAAAGGAGAATATATGAAAGATAGTCACATTTTCATTTCTTTGATAATTCTTTTTTCACATTTTTGTTGTAAGGAATATAGTTCAGCACCTATGCCCGAGGTACCTACACCTGTTCCATTCATGGAAGTTCGAATGCAGTGTACGGATCTGGTTTCAATTGGTGGCCAACTAAATGTTGTCATTAGATCACAGGCAGAGTATGATAGTCTTACCTATGAACGATTTCAGAAACCTTTAGATGATTACTGGAAAACAAACTACGAATCGGTATTGAATTCTCAAAAGCAGCGTTATCCCGGACTTTCTGATTCTGCTTATGCTGTGTTGGTCAGACGAGTGTTCTATTCATTTCCTCCATTTAGGGGGACGGATAGCTGTAGTAATCCAAGTATTAATTTTAACCCAGATTGTTCAATAGGCTATAAATTTCTAATGACCGCCATTAGGGAAAAGT
>JASEGV010000051.1 GCA_030017895.1 Bacteroidota bacterium
TCCTACGGAGCGGAATATTATTTTTCGATATCGTGCTACAGACATACGAGTCCTACGGACTCGAAACTAAAAATACATTAGTAAACGTCTCGGTTAGGAGCCGAAAGTAAATAAATTTTAAGCTTTGGAATCGCATATTTATTTTTATTATCGGAACCAGTTTTTAGTTAGTTCCCATTGCATTTCAGGTTTTTATGCTCGCGATTATGCAATGAAAGCGACATAAAGAAATAATTTAATTACACTGAATGGAGGTTGCATATGAAAACAAAAATATTCTGGATTTTCGGTATCTTCAGAGTCTATCTCTGGGAATTATTATTTTCCTCATATTCAGGTCATTAAATTTGATAAAGGGAGAAAATATTATTGGGTTGGATACGCAGATACTTTTGAGTGTAGATTTCCCGTTGTTCCTATTGATTGTGGAATACATCATTTATACAAAGAACCAATCGTGATTTAAATAATTCGTAGATGTCCGGGGTATCTCACCGCGATTAAAGCATGCCGAGACGGGTAGCTGCCCCTTTTCTCTGAAATTTGCCTTTCAACTCTCTTATTTAGATATTAATAACTGAAGTTACGCAGGATTGACTTTTTGTCATGTTGAGCGAAGCGAAACATCTAAAAATAGCCTGAATTTGAGGTTTCAGATTCTTCACTTCGTTCAGAATGACTCTTTTGCGTAACTTCAGTTAATAAAAAAAATATTGTAGATCAACGAACTTCGTCGATTTACATTTATGAGAATGGATAATTTATAAATTAAACTTTTGTTGTGGTAGCTTGTAAAAACAAAAACTCTCTTATTATCAACGAAATCTTCTTCAGCATACAGGGCGAATCGACTTATGCCGGAAGACCTTGTGTCTTCGTCCGACTCACTTACTGCAACTTGCGCTGCACATATTGCGATACTGAATATGCATTTGAAGAAGGAACTGAAATCAGTATTGATGAGGTAATTGAGAAAGTTAAATCATACAATTGTAAGCTGGTAGAAATTACAGGCGGCGAACCGCTACTACAGGAAAATGTTTTACCGTTAATGAAAATCTTGTGCGATAAAGAATACGAAGTACTTCTTGAAACAAGCGGCACATTAAGCATCGCCGATGTAGATCCAAGAGTAAAGCGTATCGTTGATTTTAAATGTCCGGGCAGCGGTATGGAAAAGAAAAATTTCTGGGAAAATGTGCAACATGTGAAAAAAGATGATGAAGTAAAGTTTGTAATCGGCAACCGAAATGATTACGAATGGACGAAGGAAATGATGGGAAAATATAGATTAGCGGATAAATGTACAGTGTTAGTATCGCCTGTTTATGGGGCGATCGATTCGAAAGTCCTTGCTGAATGGATTTTAGAAGATAAGCTTGATGTGCGATTTCAACTTCAATTGCAGAAATATATTGGGTCGCCAGAAACGCGTGGAGTATGATGGAATTTTGGATTTTACCTGCCCGCCGGTCAGGCGGGGATTTTGGATTGTAGATTACTGACGAATAACGAACAACGAAAAAATAATAAACCACAGAAAACACAGAGGTGAGCACAGAGGACACAAAGAGTTTAAGACTATGTGTACACACCTTTGAGGCTTTTGTGCATTCTTTGTGATCTTTGTGTTAAAAAAATAAATTCGAAACAAGTAATGTAAATGTTGAATATCGAATCCGCCTGCGTCCCGTAAATCGGAACTTCGGCGGACAGGTGACGAACAACGAACAACGAATGACGAACAACGATAAACAATTAGCGGTGGTTTTAGTGAGCGGTGGAATGGATAGCTGCGTCACTGCAGCAATCGCAAACCAAAATTATGAATTGGCTTTTCTCCATATAAATTACGGACAACGGACAGAACGACGAGAGTTGAAAGCTTACAACGACATCGCCGACTTTTATAATGTTAATAAGCGGCTTGTTGTGAATGTTGAGCATCTGAAGTCAATAGGCGGGTCGAGTTTAACTGATGATAAGGTTCCGGTTGAACCAGCAAATTTGGGTCGGAGAGAAATTCCAACCTCTTATGTTCCGTTCCGTAATGCCAATATATTGGCAATCGCAGTAAGTTGGGCTGAAACGATAGGGGCAGTCAAAATATTTATTGGTGCAGTCGAGGAAGATTCTTCGGGTTATCCCGATTGCCGTCAGAAATTTTACGACGCTTTCAATAAGGTGATTGAATTAGGCACAAAACCGGAAACCAAAATTTCGGTAGAGACTCCAATTATCTATTTAAAGAAATCGGAGATCGTGCAAAAGGGAATTGAGCTAAACGCGCCGCTGCATTTAAGTTGGTCGTGCTACCAGCGCGAGGATGTTGCTTGCGGAGTTTGCGATAGCTGTGCGTTGCGATTGCGCGGGTTTAAACTCGCCGGCTTGGTTGATCCAATCGTGTATTAATTTCATTAGTTAGTTGTTGATGGTTTTTAAACCATAACTTGCAATTATCTGCTAAAACCAAATACTAATAACTCTATCTAATTTTCTCCGGAAAAAAGAAACGTTCCAGCTAAACGTTTCCACATTAAAACAATCTTACAACCCAAACATCAACGACACCGAAAGCATCAGCGAATTTATCGTGCGTGATTTCGAGATGAAATGGTCGTCGTTACCTATTCTGTAAAGCGGATCTTTATCGTCGTTCAACGACAGGTAAGCATCCATCGCCTGTTCTTTCAAAGGGTTTCTATCTCTATATTCTTTTCCAATAAGATTCATCAGATTGTAATGCAGTGCAACATCAATTGCCATCAGCGGATTTAGTTTCAACAAAACTCCAGCGTTTGCTCCCAAACCGATCCTCGTTGCCGATTCCATAGTTTGCTGGTCGGCTGGTAGGTTTGTTCCTTGAATGCGGAAGTTGCCGCTGAAATTATTCAAACTTAAATTTGCTCCTAAATACGGTGTTAATGGTAGAGCCGGCAGACCGAATGAAAACTCTGGTCCCACTTTTACGGTAAGAACCTTTTGACTTATATCGACTTTCCCCTTGTTGTCAATAGTAGCAACACCGCTGTTCTTCAACGAAGCATAGCCCAACTCGCCGACTAATGTAAATCCTAAAACGCCTGCCCGAACCTTACCGTGTAAATTCAACCCGTTCGATAACCCATAGGCAGTTCCTTTATAAAAATCTTGTGTAGTCCCTCCAAAATCACCGGCTGGCATTACCAATCCAACACCGACACCTGCCTGTAAAGTAATCTGAGAAAATAGAAAAGGAACGCAAATTACTAACGTTAACAACAAAACCTTTAATAAGTTTTTCATAATAAATTTCCTTTGATTTTTTTTATTTTACAGTGAAAATATCGGCAAAGTTGATATAATATGCAAAATTAAAAAAATTCATTTTATTTTCTTATATTGGTATCAGTTTTAACGGCCTAATTTATATAAAAAGCGAAAAGCTATGAAAAAACTTGAAATAAATATAGACCTATATACACCTCGGAAACTCAAGGAACTTGCCGAATTATATTATCAAGATATAAAAAATCGGGACCCAATTTTATTTAACCGTTTCGGAAACTACCGTTTAAATCCTCAAACGACAACACCGGTCGAAATATCGGGCGTCCTCATTTCGATGGCTGAACATTTGGATAATTTTATTGCGAGGTTGTTTAAAGTTGAAAACGAACTGGCAGTTTTTAAAAAATTCATTGAAGCCGAAAGTGATGTTGTATTCTTCAAAAAAGAATTCATACTTCGCCGTGCGTTAAAAAAGTGGGATGCGATAAAAGTTCGAACTTTGAATTTTAGTGAAATTGATTCTTTCTTGAAAAATATTCGCAATGCTGCTTTTGATAATTTCGATCGGGATGAAGAAAAAGCCACAGCCCGAATGGCAAAAACATTGGTTGAAATTGAAAAAGCTTACAAGCAAAAATTACAATTGGATGATTCACAGGTCGATGTTGTCTCAAAATTGAACCAAGTTTTTTCAGGCGAAGATGAAAAAGCTTTTACTGCAGTAACGATATGTTTGGAAAAACTTGAACAATGGTGCAGTAAAATCCATTTCACCTCCGATTTAAAAAACAGAGTGAAAGGCTGGACTTCATTCCGTTTACCTGAAGATATTGATTATGAAAAGTTGGTGCATTTCGAAAGCCATAAAAATGGAAATGGCTCTTTAGAAATAATGGTAGGAGTCGAATCCGAATATCGCAGGCGTGATGGATTCGATTTAACAGACCCGCGCTTTAATCGCCGCGATGTTGTTGCTGAAATTGATTACTGCATATTTTGTCATGATCGCAACAAAGATTCCTGCTCGAAGGGTCTGTTCGAAAAATCAGGAGAGTTAAAAACTAATCCTCTCGGCATTGAACTTTGTGGCTGTCCACTTGACGAAAAAATTTCCGAAGCTCACTTTCTGAAAAATCGTGGCAAGGCAATTGGTGCACTCGCAATGATTATGATAGATAATCCGTTGGTGCCCGGAACAGGTCATCGCATCTGCAACGACTGTATGAAGTCGTGCATCTATCAAAAGCAAACTCCTGTAAATATTCCACAAATCGAAACAGGAATTCTAACCGATATCTTAAATCTTCCATACGGATTCGAAATTTTCAGTCTACTGACTCGATGGAATCCAATTAACATTCATCAACCATTCAGCAAACCTTATAACGGAATTAACATTTTAGTTGTCGGTTTAGGACCTGCGGGCTACACACTTGCTCATTATCTTTTGAATGAGGGCTTCGGTGTCGTTGGTATAGATGGATTAAAAATTGAACCTCTCCCTAAAGAACTTATCGGCGACGATAAAAATACACCCCTTCCGATTTACGACATTAACGAACTCCGGAAACCTTTAGACGAAAGGGTAATGGCCGGTTTTGGAGGCGTATCGGAATATGGAATCACGGTTCGGTGGGATAAAAATTTCCTGAATGTAATTTATTTAACTTTGATGCGTCGGAAAAATTTTAAAGTTTTCGGAGGTGTTCGCTTCGGCGGAACTATTACAATTGAAGATGCGTGGAATTTAGGATTCGACCACATTGCACTTGCAACAGGTGCTGGTAAGCCGACAATTTTGAATATGAAAAATAACTTGATTCGTGGAATCCGTAAGGCGAGCGATTTCCTGATGTCGCTTCAGCTTACAGGCGCTGCAAAAAAATCGAGTATGGCGAATTTACAAATCGAGCTTCCCGCAATTGTTATCGGGGGCGGCTTGACTGCAATCGATGCTGCAACTGAACTGATGGCTTACTATCCACAACAAGTTGAAAAAACTTTAGAACGTTTCGAAACATTGATTGCGAAATTTGGTGAAGATGGAGTTTTAAAAATTTTCGATGGTGAAGAGAGAGCAGTGCTCAAGAAGTTTCTTGATCACGGGCGAAATGTAAAAGTTGAACGCGAACGGGCTAAACAAGCAAACGAAAAACCGGATTTCATAAAACTTGTGCGCAAATGGGGCGGTGTAAAAGTTTGTTACAGGAAAGGATTAACCGACTCACCCGCATACAAATTAAATCATGAAGAAATTATTAAAGGTTTTGAAGAAGGTATCGAGTTTATAGAAAAAATAAATCCACTTGAAGCAGTTCCCGATGAATTTGGGGTTATAAAAGAAGTGATTTTTGATAAACAAACAGAAGAAAACGGCAAGTGGAAAAGCACGTGCGAAATTATAAAGCTTCCCGCTCGAAGTATGTTGGTTGCCGCAGGGACGAGCCCGAACATTATTTACGAAAGAGAATTTCCGGATACTTTCAAAATGGATAAGTGGAAACAATTCTTTCAAACGCATCAATTATCTTCAGATGGAGATGCTGCGCTGCTTCCGACTGAGGATTCTGAAAAAGCATTCTTCACATCGTATAAGGATAATGATAAGTATATAACATATTACGGTGATAATCATCCCGCCTACGCGGGGAATGTTGTAAAAGCTATGGCTTCAGCACGGGCAGGTTATGAAAAAGTTGTGGAACTTTTTAAAAAAGAAATTAACGGATTAGATACTTCTTCCCAAAATGCGCGGGATGGTAAATGGAAAAAGTTTTCCGATGACCTCGAAAATAAATTTACTGCATCTGTCGTAAAAATTAACAGGCTGACATCTACGATCATCGAAGTTATCGTGTACGCACCACTCGCCGCAGAAAAATTCAAACCGGGACAGTTTTACCGACTGCAAAATTTTGAAGTTGATTCAAAGTGGATCGAAGGAACGCAGCTCACGATGGAAGGTTTAGCTTTAACGGGAGCTTGGACCGATGTAGAGAAGGGTTTATTAAGTGTTATAATTTTAGAAATGGGTGCCTCATCCCGATTGGTAGCTTCCTTGAAACCCGGACAAAAAATAGTCGTGATGGGACCGACCGGAACACCGACCGAAATACCGCAAAGCGAAAATGTTCTGCTTGCCGGCGGCGGATTAGGTAATGCTGTTTTGTTTTCTATTGCGAAAGCTTTACGTGCGAGCGGAAACAAAGTAATTTATTTTGCGGGTTACAAGTTCGGCGAAGATATTTTCAAACGGGAAGAAATTGAGGCTTCGACCGACCAAATTATCTGGTCAACTGATGCGGGGGCTGAAATTATTCCAAACCGTCCGCAAGATGCACACTTTAGAGGAAACATAGTTCAGGCGATAAAAGCTTATGGTGACGGAAAATTAGGCGAAGTTTTAATTCCACTTCCAGGCATCAACCGGATGATAGTCATCGGTTCTGACAGGATGATGGCAGCGGTCAAGGATGCCCGACACGGAATACTTGCACCATATTTTACACATCACATAGCAATTGGAAGTATCAACGCTCCAATGCAATGTATGATGAAAGAAGTTTGCGCCCAGTGTCTAATCCGACACGTCGATCCTGTAACCGGAACAGAAAAAAAACCTGTATTTACCTGCTTCAACCAAGACCAGCATTTAGATGAAGTAGATTTTCAGAATCTTAATTCACGTTTAAAAGTAAACAGTGTACTCGAGAAACTATCAAATAAGTGGCTCGATTATCTGATAGATAAACTTCCGATCGAAAAAATATAACATCAGTAATAATTCAAATATCATAAAAACAAAACATAAAATAATCCTATGAACTTTAATAAAATCATTCAAAGTCTCGTCCCGCGGCACGATAATTTTTTCAAACTTTTTGAAGAAGACGTTCAAAACTTAATGGTTGGCGGAAAATTGCTCGAGGAAGCTTTTCATTTCCCCTTAACAGAGGAGTCGAAAAATAAACTTCGCAAAATTGAAGACATCGAACATGAAGGGGATATGATAACTCATAGAATATTCCGTGAACTGAGTTCATCCTTTGTAGTTCCGTTTGACCGTGAGGACATCCACATGCTTACCTCATCCATAGATGATGTGCTGGATAATATTCAAGGGATTTCAAAAAGAATTTTTTTGTATGAAATAAACAGTTTCCCTGATGCAGGATTGCAAATAGTTCACACTTTAAATGAATCAATATCTGAACTTGGGAAAGCAATACCCCTTTTACGTGATATGGATAATAAAGATAAAATTCACGAAGCTTGCGTTCATATAAACAGTTGCGAAAACAAAGCCGACGATCTTTTTGAGCACGCAGTTGCCGATTTGTTTAGAAATTGTAAAGACCCGATTGAGCTGATTAAAATAAAAGAAATACTTGTTGGATTAGAAGTGGCAACCGACAAATGCGAAGACGCAGCAAACGCTATCGAAAGTATAGTCATTAAAAACTCTTAAGAAAGAATTCTATGCTCGAATTTACAATATTTATAATTCTTGTTGCACTTGTTTTTGATTTCTTAAACGGAATGAACGATGCAGCCAATTCCATCGCTACCGTTGTTTCAACAAGAGTGCTTTCGCCGAAGCTCGCTGTGTTATGGGCTGCATTTTTCAATTTCGCCGCGGCATTTGGTTTCGGTGTCAGCGTTGCAACAACAATCGGTAAAGGTATTGTCGATGTATCCATCGTGAATCACGAATTAATTTTATGCGCCCTGATAGGTGCAATTCTCTGGACTCATGTCTGTACTCATTACGGTTTACCGATAAGTGTTTCGCACTCGTTGATTGGTGGTTTAGCTGGCGCGGCAATCAGTAAAGCAGGTTTCACCGCATTAGTTTCTTACGGACTCACAAAAGTTGCCATTTTTATTATTCTTTCACCAATAATTGGAATGGTACTCGGTTTCTCATTGATGGTTTTAGTTATGTGGATATTTAAGAAAAAAAATCCTTCGAAAGTTGATAAATTTTTTAGAGTTGGCCAGTTAATTTCTTCTGCGGCTTTTAGTTTGGGGCACGGTACAAACGACGCACAAAAAACTATGGGTATCATAGCAATCTTACTTTATACCGGTGGTTACTTAGGCGATACATTCTATGTTCCTTTTTGGGTAGTAATTATAGCACACTTGACAATTGCTGCGGGTACGATGTACGGCGGTTGGAAAGTTGTAAAAACAATGGGGATGCGTTTAACCCACCTTCAACCGATGGGCGGTTTTTGTGCTGAAACTGCCGGGGCGTTTGTACTTATAGGAACTGCTATCGCCGGAATTCCTGTCAGCACTACGCATACTGTCGCTGGAGGAATTATGGGCGTAGGAGCTACAAGAAGGTTAAGTGCTGTCCGCTGGGGGCTTGCCGGTAAAATTGTGTGGGCTTGGATTTTAACTATTCCTATCTCCGGTTTGATTGGATATCTCACATTCGCTCTCGTCGACCCAATCTATAAACTGTTCTGATATTATTTCGATGACTGTAAATCTATCTCTGAAAGAAGTTTTAAAAAGTCGTACCAAAGTAAGCGACCTCTGTAAAAAATCAGATGATAGTTGGGTAGAATGTTTTGCATGCGGGCATAGGTGTAAAATTAAACCAGGCAGCGATGGGATTTGTAAAGTCCGTTTTAATGAATTAGGAAATTTATTCGTTCCGTTCGGTTACGTGAACAGTTTACAGTTAGATCCAATAGAGAAGAAACCTTTCTTTCACGCACTCCCCGGTTCTTCTGCATTAAGTTTCGGGATGGTTGGTTGCGATTATCATTGCAGCTTTTGCCAAAATTGGCTGACCTCACAAACACTTCGTGATCCACATTCTACAGCACGTATCGAAGAAATGTCTCCAGAAGATATTGTGATGTTGGCACATACAAATAAAGCAAAAGTTATTACAAGCACTTACAACGAGCCGCTGATTACTGTCGAGTGGGCGGTCGAAATTTTTAAGATTGCAAAACGCTATGGACTCGTAACCTCATTCGTGTCGAATGGAAATGGAACTCCTGAAGTTTTAGATTATCTCAAGCCACACCTAGATTTGTTTAAAATTGATTTAAAAGGATTCAACGATAAGCGTTACCGCGAGTTAGGCGGAGTGTTGCAGCACGTTCTCGATACAATTAAATCAGCATTGGAGAAAAATTTTTGGGTCGAAGTTGTAACTTTAATAGTCCCCGGTTTTAATGATACTGATGACGAGCTAAAACAGATTGCTCAGTTTTTAGTCTCAGTTTCACCCGATATTCCTTGGCACGTAACAGCATTTCATCCAGATTATAAGATGACAGACCGTTCGAGCACACCGGCAAAGACGCTTCAACGCGCATCGGAGATTGGAAAAACAGCGGGACTTAATTTTGTTTATGCGGGTAACTTACCCGGTAGAGTAGGGGGAGGTGAAAATACATACTGTCCTACCTGCAATCAACTATTAATTGAGCGGATGGGTTTTCGGGTGCTGCAAAATAATTTAGCGGATGGTTTTTGTGGGAAATGCAAGACGAGAATACCGGGATATTGGAAAATGAAGTAAGTAACAAACTTACTATTTCTGATACTGCTCAAACTGGGTATTGAAAAATTGTATGATTGAATCAATGGAAAAATGGAAAAATGGTTCATTGATACAATTGAGCCAATTTCTTGAAATCGGGAGGTAGGCTCTTTTGTTTTTTACCTTATTTCTGATTAACTTTAGCCAAATTTTTAACTAAACGAGTATAATTTATGTGCGGTATTGTAGGATATATTGGCTTTAGAGACGCTATCCCCATTTTAATGGAAGGATTGAAACGCTTAGAATATCGTGGATACGATTCGGCGGGGATTGCTACCATTTTCGATAACGGTGTACAAATTTATAAAAAAGCCGGAAAAGTTGCAGAGCTATCGAAGTACATAGAAGCAAACGGCATTTCTTCGCAAATGGGAATCGGGCATACACGCTGGGCCACACACGGCGAACCAAACAACGTCAATGCCCATCCACACACCGATTGCACCGAAACTATTTCGGTTATTCACAACGGCATTATCGAAAATTTTTCTACACTCAAAAAGAAACTTGAGCAGGAAGGGCACATCTTCAAAACTGAAACCGACACCGAGTCGCTCTCACATCTGATCGAAGAAATGCTCAAACATACGAACGATTTATTCACCGCAGTCCGGCTCGCACTTAACGAAGTAGAAGGCACTTACGGTATTGCAGTGATCTCGAAGAACGAACCAGATAAAATAATCGCTGCACGCAAAGGAAGTCCTATCGTAATAGGAATCGGTGAGAACGAAAATTTTATTGCATCTGATGCAGCCGCATTAATCAGCCACACGCGGCAGGTAGTTTATTTGGAAGATGGCGAAATCGCCTGTATTACAAAAGATGGTTTTTATACTAAAACAATATTTGATGAAGCAATTAAAAAACAGGTTGAAGAAATAACTTTCGATCTTGAGCAAATTGAAAAAGGTGGTTTCGATCATTTTATGCTCAAGGAAATTAACGAGCAGCCCGAAACTTTACGCAACTCAATACGCGGAAGAATTTTGAGCGACGAAGGTACTTCAAAATTAGGCGGGCTTAGCGAAATTACCGATGTCTTAATGAATGCACGACGATTTATTATTACGGCATGTGGAACCTCGTGGCATGCGGCTTTAGTCGGTAAGTATATGTTGGAACAATACGCTAAAATTCCGGTTGATGTTGAGTATGCCTCGGAGTTTAGGTACCGCGACCCTGTTATTTATAAAGATGATGTAGTTTTTTTAATAAGCCAAAGTGGTGAAACGGCAGATACACTTGCCGCTTTGAAAAAAGCAAAGTCAGCCGGGGCTCACGTTCTAGGAATCGTGAACGTAGTCGGCTCAACCATCGCACGCGAAAGTGATGCGGGAATTTATATTCACGCTGGTCCTGAAATCGGTGTGGCGTCAACAAAAGCATTTACATCGCAGCTTGCGGTTCTCTCGCTAATAACGTTGATGATGTCTCGCAAACGCGGCGGGATGTCGCAAGCCGACGGCCGGCAAGTCGTCCGCGAACTTCTGAAACTGCCCGAAAAGGTGGATAAAATATTAAAAGATATTCATCAAATTCAACAAATTGCCGATACATTTTATTTGCACGGAAACTTTTTGTATTTAGGGAGAGGTTATAATTTTCCGGTTGCATTAGAAGGAGCTCTTAAATTAAAAGAAATTTCCTATATCCACGCTGAAGGTTATCCAGCAGCAGAGATGAAGCACGGACCTATTGCTTTGATAGATAACGAAATGCCTGTTGTTGTAATTGCAACAAAGGACAGCACTTACGAAAAAATATTGAGCAACATACAAGAAGTTCGCACACGAAAAGGACGGATTATTGCAATCGCAAACGAGGACGACGACAATATTCATAAATTGGCTGAACACGTAATTCGTATTCCGCATACTTTAGATTTCTTGATGCCGATACTTTCAATAATTCCACTTCAACTGCTTTCATATTACATTGCAGTAAAACGAGGGTGCGACGTTGACCAGCCGCGCAATTTAGCAAAGAGCGTTACGGTCGAGTAATTACATCTGAAAAAATATTTTTTAAAAATAAATTCGAATAACAATAATGGAAAATTATGCAAAAGATTAAAGTACTAATTATGGGGGCTGCGGGACGCGATTTTCACAATTTTAATACTGTATTTCGTGATAACGAATTATACAATGTAGTCGCATTCACTGCTACTCAAATTCCGAATATCGATGGAAGAAAATATCCCGCTGAACTCGCCGGCAAACTTTACCCGAATGGAATTCCTATCCACCCAGAATCTGAATTAGTCGATCTCATCAAAAAACATAGTATCGATCAAGTCGTTTTCTCATACTCGGATGTTAATTTTAATTATGTTATGGAACGGGCTTCGATATCAATGGCATCGGGCGCCGATTTTATGGTGCTTGGAACACGCCGTACTATGATAAAAAGTAAACTACCCGTTATCGCAGTTGTTGCAGTTCGAACCGGTGCCGGTAAAAGCCAGACTTCCCGCAAAGTTTGTAAACTTTTACGTGAAATGGGCAAACGGGTTGTGGCAATCCGCCATCCGATGCCATACGGCGATTTGGTGAAACAAAAAGTTCAGAGATATGCAACACTCGAAGATATGAAGCGACACAACTGCACAATCGAAGAGATGGAAGAATATGAACCTCACATCGCTAGCGGAACAATTATTTATGCAGGCGTTGATTACGAAGCAATTATACGTGAAGCTGAAAAAGAAGCCGATGTTATTGTATGGGACGGCGGTAACAACGATATGTCGTTCTATAAAACTGATTTGACAATTACAGTTACCGATCCGCATCGACCTGGTCATGAGTTATCATATTATCCAGGCGAAACAAATTTACGTCTTGCCGATGTAGTCGTAATCAACAAAGTGGAGACTGCACTACCTGAAAATATCACAATCGTTCGTGATAATATTCGCCGCATCAATCCCGATGCAACTGTAGTTGAAGCTGCATCACCAATCACAGTCGACGACGAAAATGTAATTTTAAATAAGAGAGTTTTAGTAATCGAAGACGGTCCGACACTTACTCACGGCGAAATGTCGTACGGCGCCGGTGTGCTTGCTGCTAAAAAATTCGGAGCAGCCGAAATCATTGACCCGCGTCCTTATGCACAAGCCTCAATAGCTGATACTTTCAAAAAATATCCCAAAACAGGAACTCTATTACCTGCAATGGGTTACGGCGACGAACAGTTAAAAGATTTAGAAGAAACTATCAAAAGAACTCCTTGCGATTCTGTTATCATCGGAACTCCTATCGACTTGCGGAGAGTAATAAAAATTGATAAACCATCGACACGTGTTCGTTACGAGTTAGATGAAATTACACAACCCGATTTAAAAGAATTATTAACAAATTTATTGAAAAAATTTTAAAAGGATTTTAAATGGCAATGAAGAATAAATTTTCAGGAAGAGATTATATTTCAGTATTTGATTTTTCGACCGACGAAATTTGGAAGATATTTAAGCTTGCAAAAACTATGAAGGCTAATCCGAAAAAATATCGGAAATCGTGCGAAGGAAAAATCATGGCGTTGATTTTCGAAAAACCCTCGCTACGCACACGTGTAACTTTCGATGCGGGCATTAAACAATTAGGGGGCGATTCGATTTATCTTTCTCCTTTAGAAATAAATTTAGGTAAACGCGAATCGGTTTACGATGTAGCGAAAAATTTGGAACGAATGGTTGATGGAATTATGATTCGCACATTCGGTCATGATATTGCAACAGGGCTTGCCGAGAATGCCAACATTCCAATCATCAACGGGTTAACAGACCTCGAACATCCCTGCCAGGCGATGGCTGATTTTTTTACTGTGTGGGAATTCAATAAAAAATTAGAAAAAGTAAAATTAACTTACGTTGGCGATGGTAACAACGTTGCACATTCGCTTATGCTTGCCGCTGCACGTATCGGGCTATCAATATCGGTTGCAACTCCTAAAGGTTATGAACCGAGCCAACAAATTTTTGAAATGGCTCTTAAAGGCGCTAAGAAAACGGGAGCAAAAATTCAGGTTACAAACGATCCTTTCGAAGCAGTTAAAAATGCAGACGTAGTTTATACTGATGTGTGGGCAAGTATGGGACAAGAAAAAGAAGCCGAAGAGAGAAGGAAAATATTCTTACCATATCAGGTTAATGCTGAACTGATGAAACATGCGAAGAAGAGCGCACTCTTCTTGCATTGTTTACCTGCTCATCGCGGCGACGAAGTAACCGACGAAGTAATCGACAGCAAGAACTCGGTTGTATTCCAGGAAGCTGAAAACCGCTTACATGTTCAAAAAGCAATTATGCATGAATTGTTGAGGGATTAATGAAGAAAGTTGCTGTAATTGCTATTGGTGGTAACTCGCTTATTCGCGCAGGTCAACGCGGCACTATCGAAGAACAGTTCGAGAATGTAATTAAAACTGCAGAACAAATTGTGAAACTGTTCCAAGCGGGATACGATGTGATTATAACTCACGGAAATGGTCCACAAGTTGGCGCTCAGTTGTTGCGTTCGGAACTCGCAAGCTCGCAAGTTTACACACAACCGTTAGATGTGTGTGTTGCCGATACACAAGGTTCAATGGGTTATATGATGCAACTCGGAGTTCAAAACGAGTTAGCACATTATAATATTAATATTAGTGTGGCTACTATCGTAACACAAGTTGTAGTTGATAAAAACGACAAAGGTTTTGCAAATCCAAACAAACCAATCGGTCCCTTTTATTCGAAGGAAGAAGCCGATCGCAAAATAAATGAACTTGGGTGGAGAATGGTTGAAGATGCAGCCCGCGGTTACCGCCGCGTAGTTCCTTCACCACAACCGTTGGAAATTGTAGAATTAGAATTCATAAAGTCCTGTATAGAAAAAGATTTGATTGTGATTTCTTGCGGCGGAGGAGGAATTCCGGTGATACGCGAAAATTCCAAACTGAAAGGTGTTGAAGCTGTAATCGATAAAGACCGTGCTTCAAGTTTGTTAGCTTCTAAACTAAATGCCGATGTCTTCATCATTTCAACCGATGCTGAATATGTGTGTTTGAATTATAAAAAGTCCAATCAGATAAATTTAGAGAAAGTTACACTCGCAGAAATAAAGAAGTATTACAACGAGGGTCATTTCCCGCCGGGTAATATGGGACCGAAAATTGAAGCGGCAATGAGTTTTCTCGAAAACGGCGGTAGTGAAGTTGTAATTACATCGCCTGAAAAAATTGTAGATGCTGTTCAAGGTAAAACCGGAACTCGTTTAGTTCCATAATGGAGAAAATAGAATATGAAACCAAAACATATTATTGAATCGCAGCAGTTTAGCGTTCCGTTTATAACTGAATTATTTGCATCGGCACAGCGGATGGAAAAAATTGCGGCAAAAGGGGGGACGCAGGATTATAATAATAAAATAATGGCATCCCTTTTTTACGAACCTTCAACAAGGACTCGATTTTCGTTTGAGACAGCGATGCATCGTTTGGGCGGCAGAATTCTTTCTACCGAGAACGCTCAGGAATTTTCCTCAGCTATTCGCGGCGAAAGTTTGGAGGATACTATCAAAGTTATCAGCCATTTTGTTGATGCAATAGTTTTACGCCACAACGAAATCGGAGGGGCAAAACGTGGAGCCGAAGTCTCGTCCGTCCCGGTTATCAACGCAGGCGATGGTAAAGGTGGTCAGCATCCAACTCAAGCTCTAACAGATTTATTCACTATATACGAAGAAATTAAAACTATTGAGGGATTAAATATTGCATTAGTCGGCGACCTTGCACAAGGAAGAACTGTTCGATCGTTAGCCTATTTACTCAGCAAGTATGAGAGAGTAAAAATATTTTTTGTAGCTCCCGAAAAACTTCAGATACATGAAGATATTTGTAAACATCTCGACGAAAACGATATTTGGTTTACGAAAGAAAACGACCTGCGGAAAATTATCGGGGAAGTTGATGTTGTTTATCAAACACGCATCGAAAAAGAAAATCTAAAAGTAACCGAGGCTGAATATGGAAAAATAATGGAATCGTTTTATATAGATTCGAAAATGATGCAAAAACTAAAACAGAGTGCAATAGTTATGCATCCGCTTCCGCGTTTAAAGGAAATTTCGCCGGAAGTTGATACCGACAAACGTTCAGCATATTTTCGTCAGGCACAGAATAGTATCTACATCCGCATGGCGCTGTTAGCGAGTGTGATGGAAGGATAGTCTGCGGTTGGCAACGAGCAATTAGAAGTGCTTGTTTTTATCAATATTTTTCTTAATTTTAATGCGACATTTTATCAATTAAAGGACTCAAATTATGCGTTCTCATAAAAAACATCAACAATATTGGGCTTTAATACTCGGAGCTTCTAGCGGCTTCGGAGGAGCTACAGCAATTGAGCTTGCAAAAAATGGCTACAATATTTTTGGTGTGCATTTGGACAGGCAAGTAACGCTGCCTCAGGTAAAACACGTTATCAAAGAGATCGAAAAAGCCGGACGCGAAGCTGTCTTCTTTAATATCAATGCTGCCGATGCAATAAAACGGCAGGAAACTTTAGATGACATTCAGGAAAGATTAGCGAAAGGCGACGGTGGATTAGTAAAAGTTTTAGTTCACTCGCTTGCTTTCGGAACTCTCCGACCGTTTATAACAAAATCTCAAAACGATTCGATAACACAAGCACAAATGGAAATGACTTCGGATGTAATGGCTCACAGTCTTGTTTATTGGACGCAAGGGCTTGTAGCACGCGGATTATTAGCCGAAGGAGGTCGGATATTCGGTCTAACAAGTGCCGGTTCGAAGACTATAATTCCGAATTATGGTGCCGTATCAGCGGCGAAAGCAGCACTTGAATCGCACATCCGCCAGCTTGCTTACGAGCTTGGTCCTATGGGCGTTACAGCAAACGCATTGATGGCGGGAGTTACCGATACGCCGGCCCTCCAGAAAATTCCTGGAGCTCAAAAAATGTTAGAGGGTGCTAAATTAAAAAATCCACACGGGCGTGTTACCGTTCCTCAAGATGTTGCTCACGCAATCGCGATGCTTTGCAAAGACGAAAGTAACTGGATTTCAGGAAACGTAATTGGCGTTGATGGCGGAGAAAGTATTGTAAGTTTTTCCGGCGATAAAAGTTCACATATTATTAAGTAAAATTTTAAGGAGTCAGTTTAAGGATGTTTGAATTCAATTTTACAGAAGAGCAGTTAATGTTGCGCGATATGGTTCGCGAATTTACTAACAACGAAATAAAACCTATCGCATCAAAAATCGATCAAGAAGAACGTATCCCTCCTGAGTTGATTAAAAAAATTGCCGATCTTGGTTTGCTTGGAGCGGCTTTCCCAACTGAATATGGCGGCGGTGGTTTCGGCGAAGTGGGCTACTGTTTGATGCAAGAAGAAATCGGCAGAGGTTGTTTATCGACTGCAACATTTATTGGTGCTCATCAATCAATCGGAACAAATACTATTTATATAGGTGGCAGCGAGGAATTAAAGAAAAAATACATCCCATTACTTGCCGAAGGAAAAATGATTGGTGCCTTCGCTCTAACTGAATCGAAAGCTGGATCGGATTCGTTTAACGTCAGGACGACTGCAAAGTTAGATGGTAACGAGTGGGTTTTAAACGGCGAAAAAATGTGGATAACAAATGGCGGAATAGCAGATGTGATTTCTGTTTTTGCCCGAACTGAACGCGGCGTTACAGCATTTGCAGTTGAAACTAAAACTCCAGGCTTCCACGCACATCCTCCCGAAAAAAAGATGGGAATAAAAGGAAGTATCACAAACTCGCTTACTTTTGAAAATGTTAGAATACCAAAAGAAAATATAATTGGTCAGGAAGGACGCGGATTTTTAGTAGCAATGAAAACTTTGGATGCTGGTCGTCTCGGACTTGGCGCCGCCTGCATAGGCGCATCGAAAGAAGTTTTAGAACTTTCAACAAAGTATGCGAAAGAGAGAATACAATTCGATCAACCGATAGCAAATTTTCAAGGTGTTCAATTTATGTTAGCCGAGATGGGCACATTGATATATGCGATGGAATCAATCGTCTATCGCACAGCTGTCGATTACGATTTAGGCAAGCCTATTAGCAAGCAATCGGCGATTGTAAAACTTTTTTGTTCAGAAGCAGCCGATAAAATTATGGATTATGCAGTTCAAATACACGGCGGAATGGGTTATTCACGTGAACTTCCGATAGAAAGATTTTACCGCGACTCGCGAATAAATAGAATTTTCGAAGGAACAAGCGAAATTCAAAAAGGTATTATTGCACGAGATCTTCTTAAGAAAAACGGAGTTATGTAAAATAAATAAGGAGAAATAAAAATGTCTGTAAAAAATGGTAAACACCAGCATGCAAAAATCTCGCAACTCGATTCACTCATCGAAAAACTAAATTCTTTTTCAACCGATAATTATTGGGATTTGGGAAAATTTTTAGTTGATAAATTTTTGCCAACTGCTCTGAAGGAGGGAATATTTGGTGAGCAAGCAATGAAAATGCTCTCATCACAACCCGGTTGTAAATTCCCATACTCGATGTTAAAACAATGCCAACAGTTTTACACATATTTTCCCGATGTCGAAAAACGTCAGCTCGCCGAAATATTTTATTTCGATTTAGCTACGAAAGTTGATGACACAACAAAACGACGTGAGTATGAAAAGTTGGCTATCCAGAACAAATGGACGATATCAGATTTACGTAAGAAAATAAACGATGACGAGTTAGCTCGCCGTCAGGATGGAAAAACTAAGTATGGTTTCGATTTGAAGGAAAAAAACTTTTGGTCGTTTGATGCTGCCGATCCGCGTTTTGGAAAACCTAATTTTAAAGGTAGAATTCCCGGTCAAGTTGTTGCCAATTTACTTTTTTACTACACAAAACAGGGCGATTATTTAATCGATCCTTTTGCCGGCAGCGGAACATTTGGTGATGTTGTAGATACAGTCCCAATTTTTCAGGACAGAAAATACAAGATGTATGATATTGAGCCGACTGATAGTAGAATAATCAGAAATAATATTTTGCAAACAGGTATTCCGGAACAAACTATGAGCGTTGATTTTGTATTCATAGACCCACCGTCCGAGTTTTTTCCTCAAACCTCAGACTCATCGTTTATGATTTCGACCGCACAAGCTGAAACAATGCTGAAACTCAAAGGAGTAGTTCGTGAGACTTCCAGAATCTTGAAACAGGGCGGTCGGGTCTCTATGATTATCGAACCGACAATTGTTGGAAATGAAATGATAGATTTTCCCGGAGAGGTTTCAAACCTGTTCAAAGAATTCGGACTGAAGCAAATCGGGCAAGTTTATATGCCGCGTCGGTCTGATGCTTCGAAAGCAAATAAGTTCGGAGAAAAGGCAATGGTCTCGGAAATACGAGAAATATTAACTTTTGAAAAAATTTAATTGCCTTTTATAGCAATATTTCTTAAATTTAAGCCGTTCGGATGGACAGGTAGCTCAGTTGGTAGAGCAACGGCCTGAAAAGCCGTGTGTCGCCAGTTCAATTCTGGCCCTGTCCACTTAAAGTTCGCCAATATTTTCTAAAAGTGTTTGCAACTGCTAACAGTTCTGCTAACACTTTAGTAGAAGCAAAGAAATTTCTCACACCTAAATCCGCCACAAAACTAATCGAACACAAATTAACCGACCCCACCGAATTAACCCTATCTAAGTTCATGCCTCAATTTTTGGAATATGCACGGGCTAATTATGCTCCTACGACTGTTTTGCTCTATCAGGGAATAGTAAATTCATTCATCCGCATTATGGGTGATTATTCTATTAAAGTTTACACGATAACCGATGTAGAGGCGTTTATAGCTAAACGGTTGAAAGAAGTATCTCCCGTAAAGGTAAACATAGATTTTCGGACAATGCGTGCTTTATTTCAAACCGCTTGCCGCTGGAAGATGATTGATGAAAATCCTTTTCATAACGTTAAACAGATAAAAGTCCCTCAGGAGCGACCCACTTATATCTCGAGGGAAAATTTTAGCCAGCTTTTGAATTCGATTAATATTCCTTGGTTCAATATCGATTTAAAACGGCGTGTCATTTTTATTGAGAATACGAAAAGTTTTTGCATTAAGACTTCTAAACCAAGAATTATTCCGATGAACGACTGGGTGCATAAATTCTTATTACTACAAGGAGTTCCGGTTACATACGTCCAGAAAATACTCGGACATGCCAATGTTACAACCACATTAATCTATGCCCACCAAGCTGAAGAACATTTAAAACACGCTGTACAAAAGATCGATGCATTTATTTATAATTAGCAGATGTATATTTTATTCTGAGAGCAATAGTAGCAATTATTAATAGCTTCACTCTCGTGCATCATTACTATTGATACAGTATATTAACGGCACTTTAACGCTATAAGTGCCCTTAATATATTTGGGATAATAAAATTTGAGTCCAGTTATTCCCCTCTACTTGCTTTCTTCTCTAATATCTCATATATTCATACGATAATATTGAGTAATTAGCAAGTGATTACTTGCAAATTACCTGTAAATCTCAGAAATTTATACGGTATTTACGAGATAATGGCAATAAATGATAAGGACATACGAGTATTTTTTGAGTCTCATCCAGTTTTCACGATAGACGAACTTCGAGAATTCTATTCGCTTTCTCATAACAGTCGAGAAGCTTCAGATATAATCCTCTACAATAAGAAGATGGAACGAATAGGAAGGATAAAAGATGGTTTATACTTTTCCGTTCGACCAGGTCAAAACACTCAGCACACATCGGTCGATCCATATTTAGTTGCATCAAAGCTTGCACCCGACGCAGTACTTGCCTTTCACACAGCGCTTGACCTGTTGGGTTTTGCCCACAGCGTCTTCAACACTTATTACTATTTCTCAAATCGGTTCCGTCCGGCACTTCGGTTCCAGAATGGACATTTCCGTGCTGTCGTTACGCCCGAGAAGTTGCAAAAGAAATCAGAGGTAAATTTCGGTACCGAGAAAGTTGAGCGTCTTGGAATAAAGTTTTTTGTCACAGGGAAAGAGCGAACACTCGTGGAAGCTCTTGAGCGGCCGCAGTATTGTGGTGGCTTTGAGGAAATGTACCGCTCATTAGAAAAAATACCATATTTACAACCGGATGTAATTCTTCAGTATCTCAATCTCCGCGAGCAGAAGAATCTGTATGCACGAGTGGGTTTCTTTCTAGAACAGCACCGTGATGATTTTCATGTGGAAGAATCTTTCCTTGAACGCTTGGCTCGAGATATTCCAGTGCAACCGGTATATTGGATTTCGGATCGAAAAGGCGGCACCCTCGTAAAGCGATGGAATTTAATTGTGCCGGAAGCAGTGAAACATCGGAAGTGGGAAGAATTCTAATGTTTTCTAAAGAGTATCTTACAAAGCTTTCTGATAAGTCTGGGTTTCGCCACGATAGTTTACAAAAACAAATGATGCTTCTTGATCTATTGCGGGAAATAAATCGACATCCGCTTCTCAGTAAACAATTTGTCCTGAAAGGTGGTACCGCCATTAATCTTTTCTGGTTCCAGTTACCACGACTTTCGGTAGACATTGATCTCAACTATATTGGCAATCCGGATCGAGAAACGATGCTTAAAGATCGTCCTAAGTTGGAACAGGAAATGAAACGCCTTATTCAGTCGAGAGGAATTTCAGTAGAAAACGCTCCTGCTGATGAGCATGCCGGTGCAAAATGGCGGTTACGAGCACCAAGTGCCTTCGGTAGTGAAATTTGTATAATAAATTTGACCATTTTCCTCCGATACTAAATGATATCCGTTGGAAGATGATTGTAAACCAGGTTTAATACCATTACCTATTGGATAAATATTTCTTAAACCCTGATAATGGTCAACGTGCCTCATCCATAATAGATCACCGAATAAATTGTCATTTCGACTCCATATTACTACCCCATTACCACCAACGATTGGTGTAATGTCGCCGCCATAACAATTATCGTCAGATACTTGTATGATTGAACTAAACCCCATTCCGTAAATATCACCTCTTCGATAATAAACATGGCGTATGTAATTTGACGGTTCATCTTCCCAGACGAAGTAAAGCCATGGATAGTTATCAGCACAAATTGAAGGATTTCGAGCGTTACTGGATGTGTGAGATGAAATTA
>JASEGV010000052.1 GCA_030017895.1 Bacteroidota bacterium
GGTCATCGCGTATCAGAAGATTTTGATTTTTTTACGAATATATCATTCCACAATGAACGATTAAATTCAGAGCTGCTTGAATTATTTCCAAATCACACAATATCAATTTTACAAAATGAAATAAACACTTATACCTGCCTATTAAATGATGAAGTAAAATTATCCTTTTTCAAGATTAACTACGAAAACATATTTCCATTAATCAAAACAGAATATCTCGATATTGCTGATATCCTTGAGATTGGAATCATGAAAATACTCGCGTTGAGTCGCGCATCATATAAAGATTATGTTGATTTGTATTACATACTAAAAACATACGATTTGTCTGAGTTAATTAAAGCCGCAAAGAAAAAACACAAAGATTTCAATGAAGCTTTATATTTTAAATGTCTGTTGTCTTACGAAGATGTAGAAATGCTGCCGATAAAATTTATGAGCGGTTTTCATATAGACCCAAATGTGGTTTTTACTGTTATAGAAAAAAAAGTAAAATTGTACCTAAATGAAATCTAGCTATTACATATTCAAGAATTTCATAAAACGCAACTGGCGTTCTATTTTTATTCTTTTCTCTATTGCAGTTGATACAACCGCTATAGTAATAAGCAGTATCGGAGCATATCTTATCCGCAACCTGATACCCGACCTTCCAACTATCACGATTTCAAAGTTTATATTTTTTACTTTCAACTATTGGGTCATATTAATATTCTTTGGGTTAATATTTGGCTTGTACCGCACAGCATTTCAGAGTAACAGAACGCAGCAGTATAAACTCGCCGGCAAAGCATATTTGTATTCTATGTTAATGATTTTCGCATCTTTCTATTTACTGCAGCAGGCGGAATTTCCGAGAAGGTTTGTATTATTCTTCATCGTTTTGCTGCCCATTGTGTTTACTATCGGAAGAAGCATTCTGTACCAGCTTCATTTAAAATTCCAAAAAAGAGATTGGGGTGTACGCAATGTATTGATATATGGAAACGGACCCGACTGTAAAAAAGTATTCGAGAAAATAATTCTTTATCCAGAGTTGGGGTATAAGGTAAAAGGATTTATTTTTAGTGATCATGAAGCGAAAAAATTACATGAACAGAATGAATTCGGGAAATTGACATCCAATTATATCGTTTCACAACTTGAGAAAACAGCCAAAATTGAAGATATCGATACTATACTAACACCTACGATGGTGAACGGAAAGAATAGTTTTGCAAAGATACTCCATAAATGTGAAAAGAATCGGATAAAATTTAAAATAGTTTCGCCGGAATCAGAAAACCTGCTAAGGTTTGCATACATCGTAGATATGGCAGGAATACCTTTATATTCGCCGCCCCGGACAAAAATAATGTTTATCAAAAACTTCTTTAAGAGGGGCTTTGATATAATCGGAAGTATATTAGCTCTAATTATCTTATCCCCGTTATTTATATTGATATCGCTTGCCATTATTATTGAAGATGGATTTCCGATCTTTTTTAGTCAAAAACGAGCATTGGTAAAAGGCAAGAATGAATTTTTATTTTACAAATTCCGCAGTATGATAAAGAATGCCGAAGCTCTACAAGATGAATTATATAAAATCAACCTGACTTCCGGAGGCTTATTCAGAGTAGAGGATGACCCACGTCTTACAAAGGTTGGGAAAATTATTAGAAAAGTTAGTTTGGATGAAATCCCACAATTCTTTAATGTGTTAAAGGGTGATATGAGTTTAGTCGGACCGAGGCCTCTCTCAATTGCAGATTTAAGTAATATTACACCCGAAAATACAATCGAAGGATATTATAAGTTGAGAGCGAATGCTAAGCCTGGTATAACCGGACTGTGGCAAATATCAGGAAGGAGAGAATTAAGTTTTAAAGAAATGGTTCTGCTCGATTTATATTACATTGAGAACCAGTCGATTATGTTTGATTTAGAAATATTATTTGAGACTGTTCCTGTTGCGTTGTTTGGAAAGGGAGCGTACTAATTGCTAATTGCTAACAGTCAATTGTCAATTGACTATTGCCCATTAGTTATCTTATCTCTTATTTTTAAAATATTCAACCACTCGTGGTTTGCTTTTGTCCACTTTTTAATAAGGCGGCGAGCATAAGCGGTAAGTATAAAGTTTTCAAATTTTGTTTTCCACGATGGGAGTAATATAGAGATAGAGAGTAAACTTGCAATCCCACGCTTGAACGATTGGAGTTTAGAATAAAATTTCGGAGTTGCTTCCAACATCGAAGAAACTTGAAGCTGAAACGCCGACATCAACTTCGGCTGAAAAACAACATGGTGTGCATCGTAGAGACTCCAATCGTAACTAATAATCCGTTTTTCTTCTTTCAATTCGTTGAACGTGTCTGTTCCGGGAAGGGGAGTTAGTATCATAAACTGCACAGTATCTAATTTATTTTTTAGCGAAAACTCCGCTGTTTGTCTGGCTGTCGAAATCGTATCCGTATCTGCACCAATAACAAACATACCGTGAATGCGGATTTGCTGCTTGTGTATATTTTTGATTGCTTCTGGGTATCGTTCTATATTTTGGCGCTTGTGGTATGCTTGCATAGTTTCTTTGCTAACCGTTTCAAAGCCAATATATAAAATATTGCCGCCGCTTTTTCGTATCAATTCTAAAAGTTCCTTGTCGTATCCCGTTTCTATTCTAACCTGCCCACTCCATTTTATATCAAGATTATTCCTGATGATATTTTCTAAAAGTAGTTTTGTTCTATCTTTATTTATCAAAAAATTATCATCGTAAAAGAAAACCGGTTTATTTCCCAAAATATTTTTTAAATATTTTATTTCTTCAATTACATACTCTACAGAATGAAATCTGCAATCCTGCCCGAACATTTTAATTACCGAACAAAACTTACAATCGAAAGGGCAGCCGCGTGAGGTTTGCAAAATTATGTTGGATATATTTTGGTAGTTACGCATTACTTTAAAATCAGGGAAGGGAAGAGAATCGAGATTATGAATGGCAGTGGTATCAGGATTGTGAAAAATTATGTTCCCGATTTTGTATGAAATTCCTTTGATTTCTTTTATATCGGTGCTGCTGTTTTCCAACCATTTTATCAGTTCGATGAAAGAACTCTCACCTTCCCTCCGGACAACGAAGTCGGCGCCTTTTCTCAATGCTTCATCGGCGAGAAATGTTACATGAGGACCGCCGATTACGACAGGGATGGTAGGATTGAAAGTTTTAATTTTTGAAATAATGCGGTACGCTTCGGGAGCGGTGCTTGTGATTGTTGAAATGCCAATTAAATCGGAGGTCAAAATTGTTTCCCAATCGAGGGGCGCTATATCTTGATAAAAAATAGTAACGTTGTAACCGCTGTTAGTTAGCATTGCTCCAAAAATCGGCAAACCGAGACGTGGTAAATGGTAGCGTGAGTATATGTGAAATCCCGGTGCCGAGGGTTCAATTAAAATTATGTTTTTCATAATATACTTGTCCGCCGAAGCCACAAAGTGGAGTAGGAGGATTGACCATTGGCTATTGATTTAATATAAAAACATCGGCTTGTTCAAAAAATGTTTGATGCGCGGTTTGTAGTTCTCGGCATCATAAAGTTCACGCACGTCAACACGTTTTTGTCCTTGCGATGTAATATCTATCGAAACAGTAGTGTACTTTCCATCTTGCAGAGCCACCATTTTTCCGAAATGCTTTGCGTTTATCAAATCGGCAGCTAAATAACCGTAGCTTGTAGCCACCATGCGGTCGAGAGCATCGGGTTCACCGCTGCGCATCAAGTAGGCAAGCTGTTGGTAAATTGTGAGGTGTCCGGTTCGTTTTTGAATTTCTTGCGAAACAATGTAGCCAATACCGCCTAATTTTTTATGTCCGTAAGCATCCGGTTCGCCGGTAATTATCATATCGCCTCCAACCAATTTTGCTCCTTCCGAAATTGTCATCAAAGCATAGCTGCTTGGATTGGCGCGTTTATCTGCATCTAAAAACTTACACAATTTTTCTATATCAAAGTCAACTTCGGAAATTATCGCTCTATCTACACCGGCGAGATAAGCAGATATCAAAGAGGTTTCGCCGGAGTATCTTCCAAAAAGTTCTATTACTGCAATCCGTTCGTGCGAACCGGCGGGTGTTCTTAAAGCATCTATAAAATCTACACTGCGTGTTATTGCAGTTGAAAAGCCGATACAATAATCGGTACCGAAAACATCGTTATCCATCGTTTTTGGAATTGCAACTACAGGAAAACCGGTTTTATGTAAATGAACAGCATAGCTCAATGTATCGTCGCCGCCAATAGCTATTAACGCATCTATCTTTAAATGTTGGAGAACATTTTGAATATGCGGAGTACAATCGATATTCATACCCTGCTCCTTACTTTTATACTTGTCACTCAGGAATGCCGGTATTTCTTTGGGACGAACTTTTGCGGGATTTGTTCTTGAAGTATGTAAAACTGTACCGCCGCTTCGATCGATTGTGCGAGTCGTTGTTTTTGTTAGCAGCATAAAATTATCTTCGAAGGATTTTGGTATATCCGGATTAAAATTAAGTAAACCGCCCCAACCCTTGCGAATGCCGATTACTTCATTGCCTGCATCAATGGCACGATTGACTGCAGCTTTTATGGCAGGGTTTAAGCCCGGAACATCGCCGCCACCTGTTAAAATACCTATTTTCATTTATGTCTTCTTTCTAAATAATTTTATTTTGGTAAAATTTAATCAAAGTTATTGAAGAATACAATTCAACGCGGCACCTTTGTAAAGGCAGAATACTCCAGCATCTGAGTGGTGAGGTCGAGCGGATAGCTTATCTGTACATCAATAATTTTTGCTTCGGGGTCGAGAACCGGTTCAAGTTTTGGCATAACAAATCCTGTGTAAAGTGGAAGGTCGAGTAACTCTGCACGCCTCTGAACTTCATCTCTCAATTCGGTATTTACTTTGAAACCGTATTTATCAATCAACTGTTTCGCTGCATCGAAATCGCCTTCGGCTTTTATGCGCATTACTTCAGCTAATAGTTTGCCAACCGCTTTTTTCATTTCATCATAATCAGCAATTCGATAATAAGTTTTTCCGTTACGTTTTTCAATCGTTACTGCATTCGAATTTTCCATAATGTAATGGGCAATCACTTGCCGGTTTTTCATGTGGTCTTGTTCTAACTGGTCGCTTTTTCCAATCCTGCGAAGTTGTGTTAAAGCCACGCGTATTGTTTGCTGATACATTGTTTCACCGATTTTTCGGACTTCATCTTCATCTTTTGCAAAACCTATATCCACTATTTTAGAATCGAATGCATTCCAAAGTGCAATCAAATCGGCGCGGGTTTCTTCAAGCGTGTTGTAATAGCCGGGTAAAAAATCGGAAGGGTCTTTGCCTTGCAGCTTATCGCTAACTTTACCTGAACCATGACCGATAACTTCGTGCATTGCAGTATGTAGGTTATCAGATTTCGACCCATACTTTTCTTGCATTTCGATTTCTGTTTCATCAGCTGCAAATTCTTTTATCATCTCTAACCCTGTCGATTTATCATAGGCTTCAACGATGTTGTGCAGAAGAACACTTTTGCTTCCGTACTCTTCACGAATCGCTTGTTCGTTCGGAAGATTAATACCGATTGGACTTACCGGTCCAGTTCCACCGGTTGAACCAATCACATTAATTACATTAGCTATCGGCGATTTATCAATTTTCTTTTTATACACATCAGCCCACGGCGCTGCATCTTCAAAGTGCTGAGCATGTTTTGCTAAATTTTGCATTAACTTTGTTTGTTCAGGATTAGTGAAGAAGATTGCGGATTCCCATTCTGCTTTTTGTCCGCGTGGGTCAAGGTAAACTTCGATGAATCCAAGTATAAAATCAACGCTTGAGGAATCTTCCACCCAACTGATATTGTAATTTCTGAAATCGTTTAAATCACCCGTCTTAAGATATTTAACTAACAACCTAACTGTTTCGGCTTGATGATCGTTTGCTGCGTAGGGGATTGCCATTTCGAGATATTTGATAACTTCAGAGAGAGGTTCGGCATATAAACCAGGTTCAATTCCATCAGTACCAGCACGCCAGATATTTTCTACTAACTTTCCATTTTCTTTCACAACTTTTGAATTGAGCGGGTTTTTTTCGTTTCTTGTTTTTGCCCATTTCTCGATTTCAATATAGGAAATATTTCTACCGTAATAATTTACACCGCTTCCTTTTATCCAATCTTCACCGGGAGTTTTATTCGTCATTTGCGGTTCATAGTTTGGATTGAATATAATTTCTTTTAAGCGATTAAGTTTTTGTTCAAGTGTTTCATTTTCGTTTGATAGCTTTGCACCGTTCTGCTGTGCCTTCTCACAGGCTTGTTTAAAATCTTCAAATGTAACTTCAGGTACAAATTTCTTAGATGTTATATTATCGTAAAAACCGTTGTTGATCCAGAATAGTTTTAAATAGTTGGTTATTTTTTTAATGGTATTTGTGTCGATGCCGCTTTGATAGAAATAAATTTGCTCGATAAGGTTGCGGACTTCAATCGCGTTCGGATGATGCTGGTCGATTGCAATATCCCTGCCTGCCAATCCGGCTAAGTGTAGGTAGTAAGAAAAGATTTTTTCCTTCGGTGTTAATTGATCGAAGCCATCAGCATACAACTGTACAACCTGTGCAGGACCGATGCGTTCTAATTTATAAATTCTTTCCATTCCAGTTTCCTTTTTTGTGCAACCAATAAATGTAAATACGATTAACGATAGCGATACGAGTGATTTAATCAACATGATTATATTCCTTTTATTTAATTTCAGTGTAATGATAACAAAAAGAAGGGGGAAAGGCAAAATCTGAAATAGGGAACGATATAAACATCACAATAGTTAATTAGTAAAAACGAATTATGCTACTCACAATATTAATTATTGCCCTTTGCTTAAATTCTTCTAAAGGAGAACAAATGAATCAATACGAAAAAGCTACATTCGGTGGCGGTTGTTTTTGGTGCACCGAAGCAGTTTACCAATCATTGTCCGGCGTGATAGCTGTAAAATCTGGTTATGCAGGCGGTACGAAAGTCAACCCAACTTACGAAGAAATCTGTACCGGAAAAACAGGTCATGCTGAAGTAGTTGAAATTACATTTGATCCAAACATAGTCAGTTATGAAAAACTGTTGGAAGTATTTTGGAAGGCACACGACCCGACAACTTTAAACCGGCAGGGTGCGGATGTTGGAACGCAATATCGTTCGGTAATTTTTTATCATAACGAATCCCAAAAAATATCAGCAGAAAAATCAAGGTCGGTAGCCCAAAGTCAACTTGACAGAACGATAGTTACTGAAATAAAACCACTTGTTCACTTTTACAAAGCGGAAGAATACCATCAGGATTATTTTGAAAAAAACCCGGATGCGGCTTATTGCAGATTTGTGGTACGACCAAAACTTGAAAAGCTGAAGTAAGAAAATTTCTTGTTAAATAAGTGAAAATTGACTACATTATCAATGTTGAAAGTTTAATTTATGAACTTACTCGAACAAAAATATCGCGCACCCGAAATATACGGCGACCACTGGTTTAATTCCGAACCAATTATACTCTCGGCTAATCGAGGCAATATATTCCTCATTAATTTTTGGGACGCTACCGACCAAAATTCGCTCCGCTCCTTACCTTATGTTAAAGAATGGTTCAGAAGATATTCCGAATATGGACTGATTTTAATCGGAGTGCACACACCAAAATTTCCATTCGCAAAAGAACCGGCTCTCGTCCAGCGAAGCATTTCCGAAAATGAAATAAAATATCCTATCGTTTTGGATAATGATTTTCATGTGGGGAATTTATTCCGCACTCGTTTATTGCCATCATCTTATTTGATTGATAAGTCTGGATTCATACGGTATATCCAAGAAGGGGAAGGTTCATATCTATCACTGGAGAGTGCAATTCAATATCTTCTTGCTGATGCAGGATATCGAGGAGAATTTCCTGAAATAATGAAACCACTACGTGAAAAAGACAAGCAAGGTGTGCATTGCTATAAATCTACTCCCGAAATATTTGTAGGCTACCAACGCGGAAATATTGGAAATACGGAAGGATATTTTCCGCAATCAATTAATTATTACCACGACCCTTACTATTACTTGGAAGGGAGAGTATTTTTGCACGGAAATTGGTTAGTTAATAAATTTTTTGTGAAAGATGAAAACGAAATACCGGGCGAAGCATATATAGTTGCACAGTATCAAGCGAAAGAGGTAAATGTTGTTATAAAGCCTGAAGGTGAAAATAACTTCAAAGTATTTGTTCAACAAGATGGAAATTATCTTTCTAAAGGAAATGCGGGGACTGATGTATTTATCGATGAAGCCGAAAGGAGTTTTCTGTTAATAGATAATCCGAAACTATATAATGTTGTGAACAACGCTGAATTCGGAGAACATATTTTGAAATTGATTCCGGATTCAAATAGCTTTGCATTTTACTCGATGTCGTTTGTATCATCACCCATCACAGAATTTATCGCAGGAAGATAAAATTGAAAACACGAATTACCGACTTGTTTGAAATTAAATATCCGATTATTCAAGCCGGAATGGTTTGGGTGTCCGGTTATAAATTAGCGACAGAAGTATCAGAAGCGGGTGGACTCGGATTAATTGGCGCCGGATCAATGAAGCCGGAATTGCTGCGTGAACAAATTCGTAAAGCAAAAACTCGTACAACAAATCCTTTTGGTGTGAACATACCTTTGTTGCGGGGCGATGCGGAAGATTTGGTAAATGTTACTATTAATGAAGGTGTAAAAATAGTTTTCACTTCTGCGGGGCATCCAGGTAAATTTATTGACAAATTGAAAAATGCCGGATGCGTTGTAATTCACGTAGTTCCTTCAGTTAAATATGCATTGAAGGCAGAAAGTGTCGGATGTGATGCAGTAGTAGCTGAAGGGTTTGAGGCAGGCGGGCATAACGGGTTGGATGAGATTACGACTTTTGTTTTAATTCCACAAGTTGTAGATGCAGTGAAAATTCCTGTTATCGCAGCCGGTGGAATTGCAGACGGCCGGGGAATGGCTGCGGCGTTTGCGCTTGGGGCAGAAGGAGTTCAAATCGGAACGCGGTTTGCCGCTTCGGTCGAATCATCGGCACACGATAACTATAAGCGTGCGATTGTTGATTCTGCCGATAACAGCACAGTATTAATTTTGAAAAAAGTTATACCCGTTCGTCTGATTAAAAACAAATTTTCACAACTTGTGATTGATGCTGAGAATCTTGGTGCAACACCAGAAGAACTTGTGAATTTACTCGGTAAAGGTCGTGAACGAATGGCAATTTTAGACGGCAATTTGGATGAAGGTGAAATTGAAGCCGGACAATGTGCGGGTATGATTAAGGAAATCTTACCTGCAGGCGAAATTGTAAAAAAAATTGTTGAAGAATATATGTCTGTGATAAGAAAGCTATCTTGACTTTCTGAATCAAGGTAAATTGACCACAGATTAAACGTATTAGGCAAATTCACGAGGATGAAAGAGCAAATATCTTTAAACTTGAGGCTGTCTAAAAAGTAAATATTTCTTAGTGTTTAAGATGCCGATTTGGCTCCTTAAAGAATACTACTTAAATATACATCGATAAAATTATTGAAAATATTTAACGACATATTAAAACAAAAAGTAATCGTCTTCGACGGAGCGACAGGAACAAGCATTCAATCCCAGAACTTAACCGCAGACGATTTCGGCGGAGAAGAGTTTAACGGATGCAATGAATATCTGGTTATTACCAAACCGTCGGCAGTGGAAAAGGTCCATTCCGATTTTTTGGAAGCGGGCTGCGACGTAATTGAAACTAATACATTCGGCGGCGCTTCGCTTGTTCTAGCTGAGTATGGCATCGCAGATAGGTGTTACGAATTGAATTTCATAGCTGCACAAATCGCAAAGAGTATAGCAAACGATTATTCTAAAAACGGTCATCCACGCTTTGTTGCCGGTTCAATGGGTCCTACTACAAAGCTGCCATCACTGGGTCATATAAGTTTCTCTGATATGGAAAAATCGTACTACATTCAGGCAAAAGCCCTCATCGAAGGCGGCGCAGATTTGCTCGTCGTTGAAACCTGCCAGGATGTTCTTCAAACCAAAGCCGCACTTGCCGGTATTTATTCTTGCCTGAAAGATTTAAAAAAACAAATTCCTGTAATAGTTTCGGTTACAATCGAAACAACTTCAACGATGCTTTTAGGCACCGAAATCTCCGCAGCTCTCACCGCAATCGAACCGTTCCCGATTGATGCCTTCGGAGTAAACTGTGCGACTGGTCCCAGAGAAATGTCGGAACACATTCGCTACTTATCTGCAAACAGTCCTCTGCCAATTTTCTGTATGCCGAATGCAGGTATCCCGGAAAACATTGGCGGTAAAGCCCATTACCATCTCACGCCTGAGGAATTAGCAAATAATCTTTCCCACTTTGTTAAACATTTCGGCGTTAATATCGTTGGCGGGTGCTGCGGTTCTACGAAAGAACATATCAAAAAGGTTGTAGAAGCTGTAGGTTCGTTGTCGCCGCAAATAAGGAAATTTGAATTTACTTCGGCTGTCTCAAGCTTATACCAAAGTGTTCCCCTCCATATCGAACCCGCACCTTTGTTGGTGGGAGAAAGAACAAACGCAAACGGCAGCAAATTATTCCGTGACCTGCTCTTAAAGGAAGATTGGGAAGGAATGGTTTCACTCGGAAGAGAACAAGTGAAAGAGGGCGCTCACATTCTGGATTTGAGTGTAGCCTATGTAGGACGCGATGAAGTAAAAGATATAAGCGAAGTTGTTAGCCGATTCAATACACAAATTACAGCACCACTGATGATCGATTCAACCGATGAAAATGCAATGGAAGCCGCCTTACAAAGATACGGTGGAAAGGCAATCATCAATTCCGTTAATTTAGAAGATGGTGAAGAACGATTTGCGAAAATATTGAATTTGTGCACTCGGTATGGTGCGGCTGTAATCGCCCTGACAATAGATGAGCAGGGAATGGCAAAGACAACAGTACGTAAATTGGAAATAGCTGCTCGAATTTTCGACCTTGCTGTTAATAAATACAGACTTAAACCTGAGAACATAATTTTTGACACGCTCACATTTACACTCGGCTCGGGTGATCAAGAGTTTGCGGACGCCGGCATACAGACACTCGAAGCGCTGCGACTTATCAAGCAAAAACTTCCTGAAGTTAAAACGAGTTTGGGGGTTAGTAATATTTCTTTTGGACTAAATCCCCAAACAAGGATTGTGTTGAATTCTGTATTCCTGCACTATGCTATTGAATATGGACTTGATATGGCAATCGTACACGCAGCGAAGATTCTACCGCTGTATAAGATTGGAGAAACCGAAAAGGAACTGTGTAAAAAATTGATCTTTAATGAAAGGACTGAAAGTTACGATCCCCTTAAGGAACTTATCAATTATTTTTCACATCGAAAGGTAGACGTCAGAGTAAAAGAGGTTGATGCGCTTCTTCCAGTAGAAGAAAGATTGAAGAACGATATTATAGATGGCGATAAATCGAACCTTATTAAAAATTTAGATGAAGCTCTTAAAAAATATAAGCCGATAGAAATAATTAACCAGATATTGCTCGGGGGGATGAAAGTCGTGGGTGAATTGTTTGGCAGCGGACAGATGCAGTTGCCATTTGTGCTCCAGTCTGCTGAAGTAATGAAATCCGCAGTTGCATACTTAGAACCGATGATGGAAAAGAAATCGGTGCAGAAGCGCGGAACGATGGTGCTCGCAACTGTAAAGGGCGATGTTCACGACATCGGAAAAAACCTTGTTGATATTATCTTGACTAATAATGGGTATAGTATCATAAATTTGGGAATACGGGTTCCGATCGAGACTATTTTACATGCCGTTGAGGAGTATAACGCCGATGCTATCGGGATGAGTGGATTGTTGGTAAAATCTACAGCTATTATGAAAGAGAATCTTGAGATAATGACTGAGCGCAGTATTACTATTCCAGTCGTGCTTGGAGGGGCTGCTTTAACGCGAAGATTTGTCGAAGAAGATTTACGAGCAATTTACAGCGCTCATGTCGCTTATGCAAACGACGCTTTCGATGGGCTGCACTTTATGGAAAACCTTAACCAGCTTAAATCAAAACAGAAGATCGAAGTTCCCCCAAAAGAGAAGAAGGTAACGATTCAAGCAAGAGTTGATTTACAAGCAAAGTCGTCAAGCAAGGTATCAATAAATAATCTGATTCCAACACCACCATTCTGGGGATCGAAAGTTGTTGAAGATATTAATGTTGATGAAGTATTCGAATACATCAACGAAGTAGCTTTGATTAAAGGTCAGTGGCAAGTTTACAAGGGGGCTAAGTCGGAGGAAGATTATAAAAAGTTCGTAAAGAAAGAAATTCATCCTGAATTCGAATCATTAAAAGCAAAAAGCAAACAAGAACACCTTCTACAACCCAAAGTTGTTTACGGCTATTTCCCCTGTAACTCCGACGGTAACGATTTAATAATATACAATCCATCAGAAATCCCAAATCCCAAATCCCAAATCCTAAATTTAAAAGAGTGGCTTCGCTTTACTTTCCCACGCCAGAAATCTGACCGATTCCTTTGCTTGTCTGATTATTTTGCTGAAAAAGATTCAGGCAACCTTGATGTTATTGCACTTCAATTAGTTACTGTTGGAAAAACTGCATCAGAGTATTCACAAAAACTCTTTTCATCCAACAAGTATAAGGACTATTTATACTTTCACGGATTAAGTGTAGAGACCGCAGAAGCATTAGCAGAGATGTGGCATAAAAAAATTCGAATGGAGTTAGAAATTGCCGGGGCGGATGCCTTAGATAAAAAGAAATTATTCACACAAGGTTATCAAGGTTCGCGTTATAGTTTCGGTTATCCGGCTTGTCCGAATTTGGAAGACCAAACCAAATTGTTCGAGATATTAAAACCTGAAAGGATTGAAGTTGAGTTAACAGAAGAGTTTCATTTAATTCCTGAGCAATCAACATCAGCAATCATAGTCCATCATCCTGAAGCGAAGTATTTTAATGTTTGATCAAAAAATAACGTTGTATTTTTCACATCTTTTTATTATAATTGCATAGTAATTTTTGAAACTTAAGTTTTTAATGAAATATTCACCAAAACACAATAAAACAAGGAGATTTTAGATATGGCAACATTTATCACCGAAGAATGCATCAATTGTGGTGCGTGTGAACCCGAATGTCCAAATACCGCTATTTATGCCGGCGGTGTCCAATATGAGTTAAACGGTCAAATGGTAGACGCTCTTTCAAACGATTTTTATTATATAGTTCCCGAAAAATGCACCGAATGTGTTGGGCACTTCGAAAAGGAACAATGCGCGGCAGTTTGCCCGGTTGATTGTTGCGTTCCCGACCCGAATCGCCCCGAAACCGAAGAAGAGTTATACCATAAAGCAAAACAAATACATCCTGAAAAAGAATTTTTACCATTAAGCGAAGCCCCCTCGCGATTTAAATAGAATATTTTTTGAGTTTTAATTTAATAGTAAGGGTCGGTTTACACACAGAACCGACCTTATTTTTCATTAGTGGAGAAGATAAATGAAGATCGGCGATTACGAAATTTTTACGATTGAAACGAGCAGGTTTGCCCTTGATGGCGGGGCAATGTTCGGCGTGGTGCCGCAAGCGTTATGGCGAAAAACAAATCCACCCGACAAATTAAACCGTATCGAAATGGTTACAAGAAGTCTTTTGATTGTTGGCGGAGGGAAAAAGATTTTAGTCGATACCGGTAATAGCCCGAAGATGTCACAAAAGTTAAAAGATATCTATAAGATTGATACAACATCAACCAGTCTTATTTCATCATTACAAAAACATAACGTAGCTACGAACGAGATAACAGATGTGATACTTACACACTTGCATTTTGACCACGCTGGTGGTTCAACGTTTGATGATTCGGGAATAATCAAGCCGACATTTCCGAATGCTAAATACTATGTTCAAAAAGAGCAGTGGAATTGGGCGCTCAATCCGACCGACCGCGACAGGGCGAGTTTCTTTAAAGAAGATTTTTTACCACTGAAAGAATTTGGTGTTTTGGAATTAGTCGAGGGGGAGTTTGAAATATTTCCGGGTATAAATTTAATTTTGCTTAATGGTCATACGAGTATGCAGCAGATTCCCAAAATCTCTGACGGAATAAACACAGTTTTGTTTTGCGCCGATTTAGTGCCGATGTCGTCGCACATACCATTGCCATTTATTATGGGATACGATTTGCAGCCGTTGGTAACATTGGAAGAAAAGAGAAAAATAATAGGTCCGGCTTATGAAGAAAAGTGGAAATTGGTTTTTGAGCACGACCCAAAAATTGCAGCCGCCACGATCGCATCAAACGAAAAAGGTTTTGGTGTTGGCGAAGTGATTCAATTATTGTAGGCGACAAGGTCCTTAGTTATTTTCCCTCGTCTGTTTCTTAAACGAAATAATTCAATTATTGTAGGTCGACCTGGCTGGTCGACTCACAATTGTCGAAATCCGAATAGTATAATTTTTTGAATGTTAGTCACAAAAGAAAAAATAAAACAACACGCATTAAATTTAGGATTTTCAAAAATCGGATTCGCAAATCCTGAAAAGTTAGAAGTCGAAGGGAGAAAATTAGCTGAGTGGCTATCCAATAATTATCACGGTGATATGAAATGGATGGAGGAGGATATTGAAAAAAGACTCGACCCAAAACTTATTTTCCCCAAAGTTAAATCGGTAATTGTTTTAGCTGCTAATTATTATTCAGATATTCGCCGTAGCAAAGATATTGGCGTTGGCAAAATTTCAAGATATGCTTGGGGAGATGATTATCATATCGTAGTCAAAAATAAACTCAACACTCTTTTAACATACATCAAAGCTATCAATACCAAAGCCGATGGAAAAGCGTATGTCGATTCCGGTTCGGTGATGGAAAAAATATGGGCACAACGGGCGGGAATCGGTTGGCAGGGAAAACATTCCATTCTTATCTCACCACAATTTGGCTCTTGGTTTTTTATTGGAATAATTTTTATAAATCTTGAACTCGAAGCCGATAATAATTTAAATGATCAGTGCGGCGATTGTACGTTATGTATTGATGCGTGCCCTACCAACGCAATAGTTGAACCTTATGTTTTAGATGCCAGGAAGTGCATTTCTTATCAAACAATCGAAAACAAAGGGACGATGGAGCCGGAGTTAACTGATAACTATCAAAACTGGATATATGGCTGCGATATATGCCAGGATGTTTGTCCGTGGAACCAAAAGTTTGCAACTGTAACAAAAATTTCGGAATTTTATCCTCGAGAATACAACATTTATCCGAATCTTTCTGAGCTTGAAAGCATCTCATCAGAGCAATTTATGGAGAAGTTCAAAAATTCTCCTATCAAAAGAATCAAACATAAAAAATTCATAGAGAACATAGAAGCAGTTACAGAAAAATAAAAAGGAAAGTGAAGATGAACGAAAAACATCATAAAGTAATAATAATCGGTTCAGGACCAGCAGGATTTACTGCGGCGATATACACAGGACGTGCAAATCTAAATCCGCTTCTCTTTGAGGGTAGCCAACCCGGTGGACAGCTTACGATAACCACCGAGGTTGAAAACTATCCCGGTTTTCCTGATGGAGTGATGGGACCCGAGATGATGGATTTGTTCCGCAAGCAAGCTGAAAAATTTGGTACTGTTTGCGAGACTATTGAGATCACTAAAGTTGATTTTAGTACAAAACCATTTAAGGTTTGGGCAGGCGATGAAATCTATACCGCCGATGCAGTTATTATTGCCACCGGCGCTCGTGCGAAATTGTTGGACATTGAATCGGAGAAAAAGTATTTTGGTTACGGAGTATCAGCTTGTGCTACTTGCGATGGATTTTTCTTTAAAGGTTTGGAAGTTGCGATAGTTGGCGGGGGAGATACTGCTTTAGAGGAAGCAATATTTTTAACAAAGTTTGCTTCCAAAGTAACTCTTATACACAGACGAAACGAGTTGCGTGCATCCAAAATTATGCGTGAGCGAGTACAGCAAAATCCCAAAATTTCTTTCTTGTGGGACTCAGTTGTCGAAGAAGTTTTAGGTAAAGAAGAAGCCGGCAGAAAAGCGATGACAGGTTTGAAAATAAAAAATGTAAAGACAGGCGCAATAACCGAAATGAAAGCCGTGGGCTTGTTCATTGCAATCGGACACGAGCCAAACACATCAATCTTCAAAGGCCAGATTGATATGTACGAAACAGGTTACATAAAACTTATCGGCAAAGGGACTGCAACAAATATTCCCGGAGTTTTTGCAGCAGGCGATGTCGCAGATTCGGTCTATCGCCAGGCAGTTACAGCCGCAGGTTCAGGTTGCGCTGCCGCAATTGATGTAGAGAGATATTTGGAAGGTTTACATTAGGATTTAATGTCTTGAGATTTGAATTTAATATCTGCTTACTCGATAACAAATGAAGGTAGGGGGTTATGAACAAAAAAAAGAGAAAAGCACAACAAGTCAGAGCAACATATGGCTCAATAATAGGAGCCATTTGTTTTTACCTAATCTCGTATGGATTGAGTTTCCCGCCTTTTTAACAAAAAACCCTACCCTCGCACGCAAAATATTTTCATGCTCTATTGACAATTATAGGACTATTGATTACCTTTGCATCGAACATTTTTTTATATAAATACAAACAACTCAAGCAAAGGAGTACGGTTATGAAAACATTAGTTTTATCCGCCATCGGCGGATTGCTGCTCACCTTTTCATTTACTCAACTTAATTCACAAGTTCTTGCAATTTTTGAAGGAGGTGATTAGCGGAAGTAATTGAAAGCATGTTCTCAATTAAATAATACTCATTTAAATAAAAAGGAAATAATACAATGAAAAAGTTAGAATTAATACTTCTTATTGCGCTTACTCTAGCGGCGGGTTTCGGATATTCTCAGACCACGACTGAGTATTTCGACCCGCGCGGTAAGCCATTATACCCCGACTTCGACCCTAAAACGGGTGGTGTGAAAAACATTCGCGGGTTCTCTGAGCACATTAAAAATTATGGGCTTACGAAGAATCAGTTGACAAAAGAATCTCTTGATAAGTTTGCAAGAAGACTCATCGATGATTACTCGAAGATACTTAAAATTACATCAAAAGACTTACGAGCAAATACTATTGATACGAGTGGTGATTTGCAGGGTGCATCGTATGAGCAGCTATATAAAGGAATTCGTATTGTAGGAAGCGAATTCGGAATTACTGTTGGCATACGAGGAGATATAAGTTTTGGCGGAAAAATATTTCCTCTAGTGCAATGCCCCACAACTCCATCTATTCCATCTGAAACTGCAGTCAAGATCGCAGAGAGTGATTCTGGTGGAAGTGGACATGGTAAACCTATGCTGGCAATAATTCCGGTAGAGAACGATAGTACATATGAATACCGGCTTGCCTGGACCGTTTATATTGGTCTTCATGGCTACAAAAATTACCGCTATCACATCGATGCCTCTGACGGAAAAGTGTTAAGGAGAGTAAAAAGTTGGGTGGAAGCCCGACCATCTCAAGGCGATCAAGGGAATCTTAATCAACGTAATAACCAGAAGCGTCAAAGTAAGAAACGGTCTCTGAGTTTGTCACCTTTGCAGTCGAGTACTCTGTCATATCCAACATCATCGCCTGGTGTTCTTAGTATTCCGGTCGGCAGTGGTATTAGTGGAAGAGTAACAGGACGCTATTGGACTCGTTATCACAGGTCTGCCGATCTCTCGCCAATTATCGGTTTCTATTCAACATACATTGATGCTTATCCTGATCCCGAAGATGAAAATTTAGATTTTATGATTCCTTGGATTGAAACCGATACATAAAACTTATTGGCAATGGAACAGCAACAAATATTCCCGGAGTTTTTGCGGCGGGCGATGTCGCGGATTCTGTTTACAGACAAGCTGTAACTGCTGCTGGTTCAGGTTGTGCCGCAGCAATTGATGTAGAGAGATATTTAGAAAGTTTACCCCGATAGAGAACGTAGTTCTCTGACGGGGTTTACATTAGGATAAAATATTATCCGGACAGGTTTCGGAATATTCAATCCGAAAAAATAAACGGTTTCTCATATTGGAGACATTTTTTCTTATTATCCCCTGATTCTACAGCTAGGGCAGGTTTGTTTGAGGTTAAAGGAATAACTGATTTAACTATTTCAACCGCCTGAGTCTGGCGGGCTCAAAGTTTTAGAAACAATTGATTTTTATTTTATACTTTTGTATATAGAAAGGAATAAAAAATGAAGAAAGGGACAAGAATGAAAAAACTGAATTTATTACTTTACTTTTTGCTGCTGACGATAAACGCAAATGGGAATGGTTTAGATGATAAAAATATAAGTATGGAAAATTCTGGTCCTCCGATTATCCGAGAATATTATGCGAAGGCAATTACAACTACTTCTGCTGTATTGTGGGCACATTTTTCTCCGAACGGATCTAAATTGTTCGTTTGGTTTGAATGGGGAACTACAGCTTCGTATGGAAATACTACAGTAATTGCAGAATTTGAAGATGCTCAATATGCTGGACCTTCCTATTATAAACTAAATGAGTTAATTCCAAATACAATTTATCATTTCCGGGTCGTGGCTGAAAATATATTTGGTCGTACCACAAGTGAAGATCGTACGTTCATAACAATGCCACCTACCGTAATTACTTTACCGATTGATAGTTTTGCAACGACATCAGCTCGCTTGATGGGAAGGATTAATCCCAATGGTCAACCGACTTCAGCTTATTTTATGTGGAAAGCAGTTGATGAGTTCAACTGGTTATTTACCCCGGTGCAAAATATCAGTGCTGGTGTTACAAATGTAGAAATTTCAAGTTCGATAGATAGGCTAATACCCGATGTAAGCTATTTTGTTAGAGCAGTAGCGTATAATTCAGATATGTCTGATGTAATAAAAATTGGGAACCTACAAACTTTCACAACTTTGATAGATCCCAATTCAGGTGGTTTTGCAATATCTATCCAGATGAAAGATAGTACAGGTTATCCTACTCATGCACAGAGAAAATTTGGTCTTCATACTCACGCTTCATATTGTATTGACGAAGCACTGGGAGAATTTTTTTTACCACCAATGCCACCCACTGACGCGGCAGAAGGCAGATTTATTGATCCTCGAACGGGCTATAGTGCTTGCATGGACCAGGGAATGTATCTGGATCTTCGGAAGTATGAAAACCCAACGCAAGTGGATACGTACAAGTACAAATTTCAAATTGGGTCATTTGCTTATCCAATTAATTTTGTTTGGCAAGACCTTAATGCTAACTATAGTGGAGCTGTTAGGTTACTATTTCCTTTGAACGGAAGCGTTTTCAATATAAATATGAAACAACAAACATCGTTTACACTGACCGAAGAAGATATAAATCTATTTTATATTATTGCAGAAGGACCAAGAAATAACATCTGGGCAAAAGTAAATACTGTTTCCCAAAACAGTGCTGTTCTGGTAGGAAAGTTTAACCCCAATGGCTTTCCAACCGAGGGCTGGTTTGAATGGGGTATTACTAAAATTTATGATAAAATCACAACTAAACAGGATTTAGGAAATATCTACAATCCAATATTTTATAGCGAAGCGTTAGATAGTATTCAGCCCAACGTCACTTATTATTTTCGAGCAGTTGCAAAAAACCAATTGGGAACACTTTTTGGGATTGACCAAATGTTCACAATAAGTCCAGAAGTTAGTGTTAAAGAAAAAGAATTACTCCCCAAATCGTTTATTCTCGAACAGAACTATCCGAATCCGTTCAATCCAACGACTAACATAAAGTTTTCAATTCCTGTGAAATCTCATGTAGATATAAGAATTTTTGATGTTCTAGGGCGTGTTGTAACTACACTTTTGAATGAATCTAAGGACGCTGGAAACTTTGAAGTCGAATTTAATGGCACTAGTTTGGCGAACGGTATCTACTTTTACAAAATAAAAGCGGTTGGTGTAAACGAACCGAGTAAAACTTTTGTCCAAGTTCGGAAGATGCTGCTAATCAAGTAAATATTATTTCCCAAAACTTAAATAGCTGAATTCAAGTTTTTATATTAACAAATCAAACATAAGGAGTCTTGCTATGAAAAAAATAAGTTTCATATTTTATCAAATCTTCTTTCTAATATTTTGCTTTTTATATTTCTCCGCTTTTGGCGCTGGTATTCCAGATAAAAACAATCGCCAAAATGATAACTCAGCGATGAAGCTCGCCGGCACACCAACTTACCAAATTCTGAATATTAATAACATCACAACTTGGATGCGGTCGGATGGTCAGCAAAACCATTCACCTTCAAATGGTAACGGTTCATATTTTCCACGGGGTACTGGGGGGGTGATTTATCAGGACGGATTTGTTTGGGGCGGAAAAGCTTATTTAGATGCTGGCTTAACTACACCTGCTCCGACACAGCTTATACGCATTGGCGGACAAACTTACAATATTGGTACTCGCGCAGGGCGTATTATAGGCACAGGCGCAATGGCAATTGCTCAATCACCTACCGATCCTGATGTTCGTATTTATAGAATCCGAAGAGATTATCCTGAATTGGATATTCAAGAATTGAAACAGGATGCTGCTGAATTATTTGAAGTACAGCTAACCCATGTAACAACAACACAAACTAATTATATTCTTGATCAATACGCAAAAGATTGGGATGAGTGGCCGGTAGTTTATGGCGCCCCGTATGTCGAAAGAAACGGAATTCCCGGATACCAAAAACCTAAACCATTTTCCAACACTTTTACCATTGACAGTTTGATCGTGTATAATTATGACGAACCAGGGCTTGCTGGAATTGACCCCAATTCTCCGGCTGACCAAGTTGTTTGGACAGTAATCAATGACCTTGATCGATATGCTTCGACTGGTTTATTTGGTTCTGAGCCTTTAGGACTTGAAGCACAAATTACGTTGTGGGGTTATAAACGTACCGATGCTCTGGGAAATTTATACTTCAAGAAAATTAAGTTCATTAACAAAGGTGGCGTTGATATCGGTGGCGGAAGTAAAGGTTCTTTCTACATCGACAGTATGTATTTTGCTCAATGGGCTGACCCGGATTTAGGTTATTATGGTGATGATATTTGCGGTGTGGATATGAATCTTTTCCCTCCAATGACTGGAAAGCCCAATAGTTTAGGTTTCGTATATAATGGAAACGCGGTAGATGCAGAGTTTAAAAAATTTAATCTTCCACCACCGGCTGTGGGATACGACTTTTTACAAGGTCCATTAGTCTCCGGTCTCCCATCCGATTCTGGTGTTTTCAACCTCAAGAGGGTATATGGGAAGAAAAATATGCCGATGACTTCTTTTGCATATTTTTCAGCAGGTAGTGGTATCAGTGATCCACCGTTCACCTATGAAGGTGGTTTAAGATGGTGGAGAATGTTACAAGGTTATGTGCCTGATGCTTCCACAGCACCTTGGCGGTTATATCCTCACCCACCAGAAGTTACAGAAACAAAATTCCCTCTGAATGGTGATCCTGTTAAGAAAACAGGTTTTATCGATGGTTTACACACCGCTTATTCACTCTCACCTGGCGACAGAAGAATAGTTTTGAATACCGGGCCATTTTCACTTGCTCCAGGTGATACTCAAGAAGTTGTAATGGCTACAATCGGCGGAATCGGAGCTGATAGATTATCGAGTATATCCACATTAAACCCAGATTGTTCAATAGGCTATAAATTTCTAATGACCGCCATTAGGGAAAA
>JASEGV010000053.1 GCA_030017895.1 Bacteroidota bacterium
GACGATAAAATCTATAACACTAAACTTATATTTGAATTTTTGGAACTGCCCTATAGGATTGAAGTCAGTCATTGAGTTTCCCGAAAGTAAATTATACTTTTTTGTTTTAATTTACAAATTTTTGTCTATATTTTCAATCCTACCCAAAATTCTGTATATTTATATTAGTTTTATAACAAAAATTAATAAAGGATTTATGAAGATAGGTATTATTGGCTTGCCTTCATCGGGCAAAAGTACCCTTTTCCAGACGATTAGCAAGGCATATATTAAGGAATCGGATATAAAGAAAAACGCCGGAAATCAGACCATAGTAAAAGTTCCGGACGAACGACTCACAAGTTTAATTGATTTTTTCAAACCGAAAAAAGAAAATTATGCAGTAATAGAATTTGCTGAAATTTCAGACCTCCAGAACGGAGAAAGCGGTTCAGTAAAATTTACGACATCTTTTTTAGATAAAGTAAAGACAACAGATACACTGCTTCAGGTTGTGCGTTTGTTCGACGACCCAGCCGTTCCGCATCCCGAAGGAAGTTTGGACGTGTTGAGAGATATTAGCATGATGGAGAGTGAGTTTATACTAACCGATATGGCTCTAATTGAATCGCGCATCGATAGGATGAAAAAGAATTTTCAAAAATCGGGAGCTGCATTTAACCCGAAAGAATTATCGCTGTTGGAAAGATGTTTGACGGCGCTCGAAAATTCTACTCCGCTACGAAATCTTGAGTACGATAAAGAAGAAACAAAAATTCTGCGCGGTTATCAATTGCTTTCACAAAAGCCGGTTTTGGTGGTTCTGAATTTATCCGAAACTGATGTTAATACTCATCAAGAAATTTTAACAAAGGTGAGAAGTATTTATAGCAGCAAACAAATCAATGTAGATATATTTTTTGGAAAAATTGAAATGGAGATCGCCGAGCTTCCTTCCGAAGAAGCTAAATCGTTTATGCTCGAATATGGAATATCAGAATCTACGCTCAGTCGTTTAATCCGAAATTCATACGAATTGTTAGGACTGCAATCATTTTTTACGGTCGGCGATGACGAATGCCGTGCATGGACAATAAAGAAAGGAATGACTGCTCAGGAAGCTGCATCGGTTATCCACAGTGATTTTTTCGACAAGTTTATACGTGCGGAGGTCGTCCACTACAACCATTTTATAGAACACGGGTCATTCGCGAAGTGTAAGGAAAGAGGTGTGTGGCGATTAGAAGGAAAAGAATACATTGTAAAAGATGGGGATATAATTTCGGTTAGGCATAGTTAAGCAATGGTTTATGCGAGATAATAATAATTTTATTATATTATCTCAAAACAGTATTGAAAATATAAAAGGTACTAATGATGTTAAAAGAATTTTCAGTTGGTATTGGAAAGATTGTTCAAGGTGACTGCGTTGATGTACTGAAAACTTTGCCAGAAAACGAAATTGTTTTGGCTTTTACTTCTCCTCCATACTTGAATGCGATAAATTATGAAGAGCATATCGAGAAACTTAATGGTAAAAAAAAAAGATGGGATAGAAAAGAAATTTCGTATGAAGATTACAAACAATTTCTCAAAGAAAGATTTAAGGAATTATTGCGAGTCATCCGTCCTGGCGGGCATAATGTAGTAAATATTTCACCAATCTCTTGGAATGGTGAACGAACCGCACTACCTTTTCATTTTGTAATTTGGATGGAAGAAATCGGATGGAAATTTAAAGAAGACATAATTTGGGAGAAACCGATTGCAAGGGATAGACGATCGGGAGTTTTATTACAGCATCCGTACCCTGGATACTATTATCCAAGCTTAGTTGCTGAATATGTTTTTGTTTTTCAAAAACCCGCGGAGAAAGAAGGAAAGGCAAATATTTATTGGAATCGAACATTCGAGGAAAAAGAAAACAATGTAATAGATTTATCGGACTATCAGGGTGAGAAGAGCAAGAATGTTTGGAAGATTCGTCCGGTTGCACCTCAAGAAAATATTCATCCTTGCCCATTTCCAATCGAACTTGCTGATAGAATAATTCAACTGTATTCTTATAAAAACGACATTGTTATAGATATCTTCACCGGTAGTGGTCAGACAAACATTGCGGCAGAAAAATTAGGCAGAAGACACATCGGTATTGAAACTCAAAGTGAGTACATAAAATATGCTATAGGGAAAATAAATGCCGAAATATCGAACCAAACTTTTACATTTGAAGAGAAGAGGTAAAAAGAAGTTGAAAATCTATGCGAGGATAGAAAACCTTAAATACAATACTTCTCTTTGTAAACATCTTAAAACAGTTTCAGTCGACGATTTTCTTAAAGGTTCGGCTTTTTCAAATGCAGCATTTATTTTAGCCTATCAAAAAAATATTTACGCAATCAGTCATTGGGTTTCACCCAAACGTACACGAAGCTATCCATACGCACGCGTTTACGACACGATGAACATGAGTCGTCGTGTTACAATAATTCCATTTCTCAAAGATGAAGGTCGGTATGGTGATAGAGATTTTATTCAATGGGATACAGTTTCTTTGATGAGCCTTTTAGGGGTATATGTTATTCTGGGTTACTATACAAAAGCGGAAAAAAGTGATTCTTACGAACATAAGATCACGGAACAAGAATTTGATTATAATTATTTGCAAAATCGTCTTGATGAACTTAGCCAATACAAACTCGATGCACTTCATTGGAATCTTAACGAGCTTAATAATAACCTTCTAAGTGTCGCTGAATTAAGTAAGTTCCATTACAAAAAGATTTCCAAGCGAACAAGAGTCGAGATGCATGGTGAAGGCGGAATAGATAATCGAATCGAAGTTATACGTGAATGTGTAAATAAATTTCAAAGTAATTCTAGAGAACTTGCTTCTTCCGCTCAGAATAGAGAATATCATACTACTCAACCCAAAGAGAATGTTATTGAAGATAAAGCTACGCTTACTATCAAGAATTACCTCGGCGGGTATTACTATTTTACAGTTGACGAAGCTCCACTTCTGGATAAGAATATCTTTCTGATCGAAAAGAAACATAGTGAAAAATCTCTTATTCCAAGTATTGCTGATATTAAAGACGGACTGATAAAAATGATGCTTTACACCAATTTTTCTGAGGTGATGGTTTCTGATAAGGCTATTACTTCGCATCCAATTCTTGGTTTGACTTCAAGAAATATCCGAGGATATTGTCATACTCTATCCACGGTGAATGAACAAAATATATTTTTTTCTGCAAACGGTTTTTCAGAAAAAGCAATTAAAGATTTTTATAATTTGCTTGACGAAAGTAGAAAGAACAATTTTTTTATCTTTTTAATGGATAGCCGAAGTCCCAAATTGCAAAATGAAATTATAGATGAATATTTTAAACGAAGAAAATAAGAACTTCAAAGATTTCATATATTATGAAAACGAACTGGCATTTTACACTTCCTAGAGTACTTCTTTTATATTTGTGCGGATTTGTGCTTGGAGGGCATATTACTATATTAATAACTGGTACTGGTTCAATCCTTGGATCAGTGTTTGGAATAATAGCGATGGTTTGTGTTAGTTTGTCAGTGTTTTTCAGCAGTTATAAAAAAAGTGAACGAATTCCATCTTGAAAAATGTTGTTTTCCATCATTATCCCAACATATAACCGCTTATACCAGATAAAGTTAGCTCTACGAAACATTTTTAATCAAGTGTTTGACGATTACGAAGTCATAGTTATAGACGATGGCAGTACCGACGGTACCGAAGAATATCTTAAAACGTTAACAATGCCGAAGTTGAAATGGATTAGGCAGGACAATAAAGGTCCTGCCGCAGCACGCAATGCCGGTGTTAAAATTGCACAAGGGAAATACATTGCATTTACAGACGATGATTGTATCGTCCCGCCAAATTGGCTGACGAGTTTCAAAAATGTTTTTGAGACTGGTGATGTTGATATAATAGGCGGGGCAGTCAAGAACTCTAACAAGAAAAATATTTACTCAGAGGTGAGTCAGCACATTACAAGTTTTTTCGTAGAATACCTGAATCAGGAAGGTAAGTCATCGCCGTTTCTAACATCTAACAACATTGCTTACCGAGCTGATGTTTTAAAGAACGTCGGCGGATTTGATGAACGATTCAAAAAAGCCGGCGGTGAAGAGAGAGCGTTGAATTGGAAGATATTGAGCGCCGGCGGGAAATCGGTGTATGCAGCCGATATTATAGTTGACCATAACCATGAGATGGATTTAGCTGGATTCATTCGACAGCAGATAAATTACGGTCGAGGGTCTTTCATACTATACAAAGTTGCCGGCAAAGAATTTAACTCAAAAATTCCCAAAAATCCATTTGCCGCACATCTTCGGTTGAGTCGATCATTTTTTAACGGGAATATATTTTTAAGTATATTAAAATTAATCTTGTATATCGGAGCTCAAAAATTAGTAGCATTCGGCTTTGGTTTGCAAGTATTGAAAAAAAACAATAAATTAATAATATGAGTAACGCTGCATTTAGCCTACGGAAATCTTACAATATCATAAGAGAATTGGCATTAGCCGATTTTCGGATGAAGTATCACGACTCAGTCTTGGGGTATTTTTGGTCCTTGCTGAATCCGCTGTCGCAATTTGTAGTTCTTCATTTTGTTTTTTCATACTTATTTGTTGTTCAAGTTCCTAACTTCACGTTTTATTTGCTGTCTGGAATTGTATTCTGGAATTTTTTCCACGATGCAACCCTCAGCGGAATGAACGCCGTGTACGCAAAAGCTTCGATCTCAAAAAAAATATATTTCCCGCGAAATATTATAATATTTTCTTCAACTGCAACTGCTCTTATATCATTCATCATCAACACTTTAATCCTGTGGTTGGTGGTTATAGTATTCGATCACTTTTCACTAAATCAAATTCTAATAGTAATCCCTTTTCTCTCAATATTATTATTGGCGATGGGAACCGCTTTTTTACTCTCCGTATTTTATGTTTACTTCAGGGACACTATTCAAATATGGCTTGTATGTTTAAATGTTGGATTTTGGCTTACTCCCATCGTTTACAATGCACTCACAGCGCCATTACCTTTGAAGATGGTTGCACTCTTTAATCCTGTTGGAAGAATTTTGATAATGCTTCGCTCATTCTTGGTTTATGATGATTTTCCATCCGTAGAATTCATGGTAACGACAATGGCATTCAGTATAATATTTTTTATTGTTGGCTTGTGGTTGTTTAATAAACATTCCCATAAGATTGTGGAGTACCTATAGATGGTTACAGTCGAAAACGTTACTAAAGTTTTTCAAATACCTCACGAAAGGACTAAAACTCTTTTCCACAAGCTAACGAGCATTTTCCGCTCGACTTATAATTACGAAAAATTTTATGCTTTACGAGATGTATCTTTTCAGATAGGAAAAAGTGAGTTTATAGGAATCATCGGTCGTAACGGATCGGGCAAGACCACTTTGCTGAGAATCATAGCAGGTATCTATCAGCCGACATCCGGACGGGTTCAAGTTAATGATGAAGTTACTCCTTTTCTCGAAATCGGTTTGGGCTTTCAGGGAGATTTTACTGTCCGTGAAAATATTTACATTAACGGTGCGCTTTTAGGCTTCTCACGAAAAGAAATCGACAAGCTTTTTAACAATATTATAGAATTTGCAGAACTTGAAAATTTTAGAGATATTAAATTGAATAAACTATCTGCTGGAATGCAAGTCCGTCTCGCTTTCACGGTCGCAATCCAATCTCATGCTCCTATTCTAATTGTAGATGAAGTAATGGCAGTAGGAGACACCGTATTTCAGAAAAAATGCAGAGAACTTTTCTGGAAATATAAAAAACAAAGACGAACTGTCATTTTTGTAAGCCATGATCTTGCTTCAGTCAAAGAGTATTGCGATAGGGTTATTGTGTTACACAAAGGATCGGTAGTGAATGATGGGAATACCGAAGACATGATAAGATATTATAAAGAGCAAATTTTATTACAATGATTATCAGACGCAACACATCGTTCATGGTATTTATATTTTTCATACAAATTTGGTCTTCTAATCTATCGGCTCAGATACCACAGTCTACGTCATCAAACACAGAGACTTGGTACAGAATTTCACCGTTAAGTGAAATGTCACTCCGTTCATTCTATTTACCTGAGAACCATCCTTTTGTTAATTATCATTTATTTAATTCAGACGGCGAATTTATTAAAAAAGGGATGAATTCTTTTTTACAAATTAGGGGTGATGCGAGTGTAATCGACCATTTCTTTTTTCGATACCGGTTACAGTTACAAAATCTTGAATGGATTAATTTTCAGCGTTTGAATTTTTCGTACCGCGATAAATCTATCTCCATTGTTGCAGGTTTAGATTCGATATGGCTGGGGCATGGACAACACGGCTCACTCCTTCTTTCCAATAATTCTGCACCTATGAGGTTAGTAAAATTTCAGACAGAAAAGCCGTTCAGAATTCCATACATCGGTAAATTCAGTTATTTAATATTTAACGGCTGGGCTGAGAACTTCAAGGTTCTGGGTCAGAGATTGGGTTATTTTCCGGTGTCATGGCTCGAATTCGGAATAAACCAAACCGTAGTTTACACGAGGAATTATAAACTTTGGGAATACTTCAAAGTTCTAAGCGCCTCGCAAGAAAACCTTCCGGGCCATTACAATAACGACCAAAGAGCCAGTCTTGATGTTGCTTTACATCTACCTTTTCTTAAAAAAATTTCACCGATTACAAATGGGAAAATTTATTTTGAATATGGTGGAGAGGATATAGAAGCCTGGTGGCAAAAGGAAGATAGAAACTGGGTAGGTCCGCTGGGGTTTGAATTTTACGATCCTGGATTAACAGCGGGATTATGGTTAGATGTAGCGAATACCGAATTACGAGTTGAATACTCTCAAAATTATAAAATATTTCATTTGTTTCATGAAGTGCATACAGGAAAAAGTTATTCTCTTTATACAAAAAAGTGGTACAGAACAATTCCATTTGTTAATTATGTTTCTATAATGGGGCATCATATGGGGCCTGAAGCGGATGATTTGTATTTTGAATTAACGCATAGAATTAATTTTGGCGGCGTTAAATTGTTCTATCATAAAGAACGTCGTGGTTTAGTTTCGGGCTATGGCACGGTTTACAGTGTGAGCAATTATCCTGAAAAGTTTATTCAAATCGGCAGCGAGTTTAGTTACCGGTGGAATAATTTAAACACATCCTTACTTATTATGCAAAATTATTTCAGAAATATCGACCGCCATCCCGATGTGCTCGAGGTTATTTCTCAGCGAGGGAGCTATGCTCAATCGTTGATATTTGGTTTAACGCTTTCGTATGTTATCGACTAAAATGGATTTCGGAATTAAAATAATATCGTTGTTAAGCTTAATTTTTATCAGTTGTAACCCGCCAGTTCCTGATAGCACACTCCGTTTTGATTTCTTACAAAATTTCGATAAGGTAGTGAAACAACCCAGTCCGGAAAAAGTTTTTAAATATCAGAAATGGCAGAAAGCAACAGAAGGCAGAGATGCAATGGTGATAGGTGTATTTGGTGAAGCGGGCTTTACACTACTCCCCGAACAAACCGGTGAGCACCTTTATTTTGGTTTGCGTTTAAGAATTCCTGATTCTGCGCGTGCTGAGTGTATTATAGTTGTCCAAACATCTTCTCAAAAAGATACGGTTTTCAGACGTTTCATGGATGCTGCTCAAAATATCAACGACCGAAATTGGTCGGATGAATATGTAAATATGTCGAAGTATAAAAACCAACATCTCACCGTGAAGTTTTCTGTTCTTTATGCAGATACTGATGCTTGGATGGAATGGAGTAGCCCAATATTAGTTGCGGACGAATGATGAATACTAAAGTTTCTATAATCATACCGTGTTACAATTATGGACGATACTTGACTGAAGCAGTCGAGAGTGTCGTTCAGCAAACATTTCAGGATTTCGAGATAATAATAGTAAACGATGGAAGTACCGATGAAACCCAAAATGTTGCCGAATCGCTTATCAAGAAATACCAGAGCCACCGGATTTTCCTTATTAACCAGACAAATTCTGGTAAGCCGGCAATTTCGCGGAACAAAGGTATTGCCGCTTCAAAAGGTCAGTACATTTTATGTTTGGATGCTGATGATAAAATAGCCTCGACAATGATCGAAGAGTGTTTAAAAGTTCTTGAAAACGATCCAACATTCTCCATTGCTTATACTGATCGATTGGATTTTGATGGGGTCGGAGAGATCGTTCAGGCAGGCGATTACAATTTCGATAAACTGAAATATGAAAACCACATTTCGTATTGTGCAATGTATCGGCGTGAAGTGTGGGAACAGGTCGGTGGATATCGTCCGAATGTTATCGGGTGTGATGATTGGGATTTTTGGGTTGCTACGGGAGCGAAAGGATATAACGGTTACCACATTTCCAAACCTCTTTTTAAATACCGTCGCCATGATACAGGCCGATTCCAAAATTCAAAGAGATATATGGAATTTATTAAGGCACAAATTATTTTGAATAACTCCGAAGTATATTCACAAAAAGAAATCGAGGATGCAAAAAATCTTTTATTACAAGCGAATCAGAATCGAAACGCCATTCAAGAACGCGGCGCTAAACCCGATCCAAAAGTATCTGTAATAGTTCCCACATACAATAGACCAGAAACCCTATCCGTAGCGTTGAAGAGTGTTCTCAATCAGACTTATCAGGATTATGAAATAATTGTTATCAATGATGGCGGTAGTGATGTTAGAAGTCTCATAGACGATTTAAATAAAGAGAAGAACATCAGTTATTTGAATCATGCGACTAATCGGGGATTACCCGCAGCGAGAAATTCGGGGATAAAAGTTGCCCGGGGAAAATATATTGCTTATTTAGATGACGACGATATTTTCTATCCCGAACATTTAAAAACATTAGTCGATTTCTTAGAGACTACTGATAATAAAATTGCATACACGGATTCTAATCGCGCAATATATAAAACCGTTAGAGGGCGGACTGTTTTTCTGCTTAAAGAAGTATTTCCTTCACCTGATTTTGATAATAACCGAATTCTTGTTGAAAACTTTATCCCTGTCATCTGTGTTATGCACGAAAAAAGCTGCTTAGACGATGCGGGAAATTTTGATGAAACGCTTACATCGCACGAAGATTGGGAGCTTTGGATTAAGATGTCGAAAAAATATTCTTTCGGACACATACCTAATATTACTTGTGAATTTAGCTGGATAGAGGACGATGTTCGCGAAAGCCACAGACGGTCTGAATTTCTATCGACTCTACTGACCATCTACGACAGGTATAATGATGAAGCAATAAAAAATCCCGGAATTCTCCGAGCAAGAGAGGATAAGCTAACGCAATCACTACGGTGGGCTTACGACCATATTAAAGGACTCGAAATTGAGAAGCGCGGTGTTCAAGAAGAAATTGAACAGGCAAGGTTTACAGCGCAAACATTAAACGCTAAATTAGCGGCCATTCAGGATAATTTATCGTGGAGACTTTTAAACCGCTATGTTTTTAGTTTCTGGGATAAATGGATTATTCCGTTTGGAAGCAAGAGACGAGCAGTATTAGAACGCTTCTTTAGGAAAAAGGTGAAGTCTGCTAGCACTGTAATTCATTCCGCACCTACATACGTAACTAATGATCCATTTCAGAGTCAAAGCGATAAGAAAAAAAATAGAATTATTAAGAAGTCTCGGAAAACATCAGAGAAAAATAAATTCATACTCTATACACACACTCAAGGCAACTATTTTTTTACTGAAATTCGGGATCTAATCGCTGCAGGAATTCGCGAACTCGACTATCAAACTGATATAAAAAATGAGAACGAGTGGTTGTGTGAAGACGATGCCTGGCACATCGTTGTTGCTCCACACGAATTTTTTTATTTAGGTGATCGTGCAAATTCGGAAAACGAAATACTTCCGGGAAAATTGATACTCGTGAACACGGAACAGCCATCCACAAACTGGTTTTCGCTCGCAGAAGATTATTTTCCGACGGCTCGATTTATTTGGGACATTAATTACGATTCGGCAAGCCGGATTTCAAAGCAAGATTTGCAATGCAAATTTTTACCGCTTGGTTTTGTAGATGGTTGTTACCTTTTTCAGGAAGTTAAACACTTACCTGAAAATTACACCACTTGTTTTTTAAAGAAAGAGGTTAAAAATAATTCTTTCTTTAACCAATCGTTTATTAAACGACCGATTGATATATCGTTTGTAGGGGCATTAACACCCAGACGGGATGAATTTTTTGCCAAAGCTGCGTCGGTTATCTCTAACTATCATTCGTATATTCATTTTTCAGACGGGTTGGCTGCACCGGTTGTTCCTGGCTTGACGACTCATATGAATACAGAGATAGTATTAGGATTGATGCAGAGGTCTAAAATTATGCTTAACATTCACCATGGCGCAGACAAATATTTCGAATGGCATCGGATCGTGTTACTCGGAATAGCACAAAAAACTCTTGTAATATCGGAGCCAAGTTTATCGTCGCCAATCTTTCTGCCAGGTATTCATTATGTTGAATCCAAACTAAAAGACATACCAGAGAAAATAAAATATTATCTTTCCACTCCGTCAGGAATTAAAGAAGCTGAAGAAATTATAGAAAGAGGATATAAAAAGTTTACGGAAGAATGCCGGCTAACTACTTTTCTTCAGCCATTAGTTCATCGTTTGTATATTACTAAACCACAATAACATATGGACGCAGGCAAAGAAAAGAATTTATACGAAATATTTTCTCAAAAAGTTAACGGAGGCGAAACTCCACTCGTTACGGTTATTATAACTTTGTATAATTATCAAAGTTTTATTTCTACTTGTTTGGACTCGCTAAAAAATCAGACTATAGATAAATTGAACCTTGTCATAGTTGACGATTGCTCGAAGGATCAATCTTTGAAAAAAGCAAATAAATGGTTGGATGAAAATGGGATTAGGTTCAACGATTATGTTCTTGCTCGGCATACAATAAATCGCGGGCTTGCCGTCTCACGCAATACAGCAATATCGCTTGCTCGAACAAAGTATGTTTTTATACTCGACGCTGACAACTTGCTTTATCCACGATGTTTAGAAAGTCTTGTCGATGCATTAGAAAACTGTGATGCGAGCTTTGCTTATTCTTACTTAGAAGAATTCGGAGATGGCAATCGACTGAAAAACACGAAACCATGGAATTCATCGACTTTAGGTATTGTAAGCACAATAGATGCGATGGTCCTTCTGCGAAAAAATGTATTGGATAAAGTGAATGGGTATTCTATAATGCCGGTTATGGGGTGGGAAGATTATGAACTGTGGTTTAAGATAGCAAGAATAAAAGGATGGGGAGTGCAGGTTCCCGAGATTCTTGCTCGTTATCGTGTCCATAGAACTTCGATGTTAAATACAATAACTAATCCAAATGTTGAAAAGCTTTGGAATTATCTTAAAGAAAATTACCCGGAATATTTTTGAAAAAAAATATTCTCAATAACTTATTTTATCAACATATTAGGATGAAAATATGATGCCCAGCGAGGAAGAAATTCAGAAACTACTACCGTTTACAGCACATCGAATCCAGATCAAAAATGGAATATGGACAATTCCAGAAGGTGGAGATGATCCGTATTCTGCTCTTTCAACTCGTGTAGTTATTGAGAGAGCGGGCAGGAGCTTGGCTGGGAAGAGAATATTAGATTTAGGTTGCCTTGAAGGAGGATATTCGGCTGCTTTTTCTCAAATGGGTGCCAAAGAGGTTGTAGGTATTGAAGTGCGCAAAGCGAATATCAATCGGTGCTTATTAGTTAAGCAATGCTTAGGACTTGAGAATTTGCATTTTCATCAAGAGGATGTTCGAAATGTTAGTAGCGATCGGTTTGGAAAATTTAATATTGTTTTCGCTGCCGGTATTCTCTATCATTTAGACGATCCATATACTTTTCTTAAAAATATTTCTGAAATGACACTTGATTTTGCTCTTATCGATACGCACATTGCTAACAAAACCAGCTTTGGACACGGATGTTCGTCCGTGCTCGTTGAAAAAACATTTGAATCTCAAAAATTCATTGGTAGAGAAGCAAGAGAGTATCCAAAAGGAATGAAAAATGCCGAGCTTGAAAAACATGTATGGACATCCTGGGGCAACCCTACTTCCTTTTGGCTTACGGAGGAGTCTTTAGTTAAGATGCTAGGAGAAGTTGGTTTTGGTTATATCTCTAAGGTTTATGTTCCACAAGGATATAGATGTGGAGACAACTGTAAAGAAGAATGTAGAGTGATCATCGTGGCAAAAAAAGATTTTGGAATTAAATCTTGAATTATCAAATAATATTAGGTGTAGTGATTAATTGAGCATTAATTTATCTTACATAATTATTACATATAATTCGGCAGACTTTATCGGTAATTGTTTAAATTCGATAGCCCGGCAACAATCAAATGAGATTACAAGCGAAGTCATACTTATTGATAATGCTTCTAAGGATTTAACTGTTGAAATTGTCAGAAAAAAGTTTCCTCAAGTAATTCTCAGGGAGAATCGTGAAAATGTAGGTTTTGCTGTCGCTGTAAATCAAGCATTCTCACTGTCGAAAGGTGAACATGTTTTATTGCTTAACCCGGATACGATTTTAAATGATAATTTTATTAATCAGCTATTTTCGTTTGTAAACCGTACACCCGATGCTTCGATAATCGGCGTAAAAATAGTTGACGAAAACAATAGGCACCACCCATCGACATGGAAAAAAGTTTCTTTCTTAACGCTGTTAGCTGAAATGTTACTGCCTTACAGTACGTCGATCAATCTTGTTACTGAAAATCCGAACACTCAAGCTCAGGTGGAAAATGTATCCGGTGCTTGTATGTATATACGTCGGGATGTGTTCGAAGCAATGAATGGGTTTGATGAACGGTTCTTTCTGTATTATGAGGAAATTGATTTCTGTCGGCGTGCAAACAAATCAGGTTATAAGGTCTATTATAACCCCTACATAGAAGTTGTTCATTTTGCAGCAAAAAGTTCTTCAAACGATAGAGAATCTTTCTTTTTTAATCTTTATCACAACAAAATACTTTTTATCAGGAAGCATTATAGTTATCCATTCTATGTCGTTGTTTTCATTTTGGTTTTAATTGGATTGCTTTTACGAGCTGCTGTATCATTCATCGCAGGATGTTTAAGTTTTCGGAAACATTTGTTTAGTTTGTCTAAATCCCTTATCTTAGTTTTAGTTAAAATCATAAAATCTAATTACCATTAATGAGTGTCGAAAATAATTTACAGGTTTCTGTAATAATTCCCGTTAAGAACAGCAGTAAAACACTCAACGCATGTTTGAGGTCAATAAAGCGCTCTTACTTCAAAAACATTGAGGTAATTGTTGTGGATGACTATTCGACCGATAGCAGTAATGAAATTGCCAGAAAATATAATTGTCATGTAATAGAATCGATGAATGGTAGCGGAGCAAATTATGCCAGGAATTTAGGTGCAAAGCATGCATCGGGTAGTATTTTTATCTTCTTGGATTCTGACGTTGTAGTTGGTAGAAATACTATACAGAATATCGTGGAGTCGCTTGAAGGTGAAGGTGTTGATGCGGTAGTCGGAGTTTACTCAGCACAGCATCGTAATGAAAATATAGTAAGTCAATACAAAAATCTTTGGATTCGGTTTTCATATCTAAAAAGTTCGCCTGCAATAGATTGGCTATTTGGGGCAGTTTCAGGTATTAAACGTGAAGCTTTTGAAAAAATTGGGGGCTTCAATATTGAATTACTCGCACACAAAGGACACGATGACATTGAATTAGGGAAGCGGTTTAAGCAGGCAAATTTGAATATTGCATTAAATGTAGATGTTGAAGTTGAGCATCTGAAACATTACACGCTATGGTCGTTCGTTAAAAACGAGTTTCACCGCAGTTCAGGTTTTGCAGAGCTTGCAACAAAACTCGGTGAAACCACTCATTCATTGAAACACGGATTTGTGAATGTTTATCCTGTCTTTATTATTTCAACAATTTTCACGGCTGTGCTGATCGGAATTTTGTTATTAAGCATTCTTGGAAAAATTTCGTATTGGTTTTTGGCGTGTGGGTTCGGATTATACTTAATAGCTAATATTCGCTTCCTCAATTATCTTGAACAAGCACGCGGGCTTTTTGCAATGATGGTTATGATTCCGATTCTATTTTTAGACCATGTTGTTTGCTTTGCCGGGAGTGTTATAGGTGTAATAAAAAGCTTCTTGAAGATTCATACTGAGCGATGAAGGCAAACTATTTTTGAGCTTTCGATTCTCGAATTAATTCTGACAATTTATCCCTGATATTTTTTATCTTCTCATCGTGTGGAGCCATCTTAAGATAATTATTGTACATCAACAATGACTTTTCATATTCGCCAATTAAATAAAATGCTGTGCCGGTTTCACGATACAAAACTGAATCTACCAATCCAAATAATATTGCTTTGTAGTAATTTTCGGCAGCAAGCTTAATTTCATTATTTTTCATATACAAGCTTCCAAGATTCGCATAAGCTTTAGCTCGGGTAGAATCCATCGCAAGAGCTTTTTGGTACAATAATATTGCAGTTGAAGCATCGCCTCGTTTTGAGTATTCTATACCTAAGTTGATATAAACCGCGGGGTTTGGACTGTTAACATCGGCGGCACGTTTCAGCGCCCAAAAGTTTCTATCATTTTGATTCAACTTAGTATAGATTGCCGAAAGATTCCCGAGTATCCTTGGATTCGAAGAATCTATTTCCGTATATTGTTCAAAATAATTTCGAGCTTCGACATAATTTTTTTGTGCCCAGTAGTAACTACCTAAATTTTCGTAAAAGTTTAATCGAGGAACATGACCTAAAAGGTAAGGATCGTTTAATAATTTGACCCTATTCAAAGAACGATTTTCATCGGCATTCACACCTATCCACGCACCCCAATGAAGAAAATTTAATGCGACGATAAGAGAAAATACCCGAGTATTATGAATTGAATAATTTGATTTAGCAAACAAATAAATATTTAAGAATCCTAAAGGCAGAAAGAAACTTGCCATAAAATCCCAATCGCGCGCCATACCGAGTGCAAAAAAAGTAATGAAGGTAAATAAAAGTCCGAATACTGTTGATGTTAGCAAAAATAAAAACACTTTGTTTTTCCAATCAAAGATCTTCCTGTAGAAAATTAGTAACACGAAGGTAAGTACAATTCCAAAGGGAGCAATTAATAAATTTGCATTTCCCCAATCAATCAGATGTGCCCAAGAAAAAATAGAGTAAGCAAAATAATTATCAGATTTAAATAATTGAAGGAAATTCCATTGACTTTCACTTATTGTGCGGAGAATTATTTCTTCCAACTTGTTGTAATAAATTAAACTGAAAATTACTGAAAGCATTAAGCTAAAGAGAATGATGATAAGGGTTTCGATTCTCTGATGCCGCCATCCGTAATACATAACGAGGAGTAAACCAGGCAAGAGTACGATACTTCCGATATGCAATCCTGTCAATACAATAAACAACAGTATGGGAAGCAAAATATTTGATTTTTTCTCTAACGTAAACCAACATGCTGTTAAATATGCGGCGGTTGTAACAAAAAGAATCGCATAAGTTTCAGCATAACCGAAAAAAAGTTGGCTGCCTGCTGAGATAAAAATAAATACGCCGAGCATAAATTTTTCAGAAACCGGTTTTTCAATTAATTTCAAAAGCGCAAAAATTATCAATATAAAAACTAATCCTGAGATACCGCCTACAATTCTGAAAATTAATTCTGAATTTTCCAAAGTTCCGGATTGGAAAACGCTTTTCATAGCTTGCAATAAAAAACCTGCTAATAATTGCCGGTTAAAAGTTGGTGGCAGTTGGTCGCCTAATTGAACGCCAGATATTTCCCTTAATAAAAGTGCACCGTCGCCTAAAAGATGCACTTTGACTGGAAGTAAAAAGGTAGCTGAAACCAGTCCCATTAATGTTAAAATCAGGAAAAATCCTTTAGGAAAAGTTCTCTTAATTTTTTGTGATAGATGATTTATGTAGTGAATAAATTTTTCCTGAACAGTAGGAATAAAAAAGAGTATCGCTACGATGAGAACAAATACTGAAAACACCGGTTTATAAAAAGCAAAGAAATGAAATCCCCAGTTCAAATGAGAGGGTGAAATAGCCCCCCATAAATGGAGTGCTAAAAATACAGCTCCGAATAATAATATGAATTTAGAAGATTTCTCCATTTGGTTGCAAATATACGAAAGATGTATAATTAATCCAATAAAAAAGCCTTGCTGAATTTTCAACAAGGCTTAATTAACTAAGTGCCCCCAACGGGATTCGAACCCGTGTTCCAAGCTTGAAAAGCTCGTGTCCTAGGCCTCTAGACGATAGGGGCGGCGATATTTCGGATTGTAGATTTGTGATTTATGAATCAAATCAGTGATTCGAAATCATAAATCCAAAATTTGATGGGTGTCCAGAGGGACTTGAACCCTCGACCTCCAGGGCCACAACCTGGCGTTCTAACCAGCTGAACTATGGACACCGTGTGTGCCAAAGGCAAAATTTCCCTTGGAAACTGCAAAATTCTAGTTTTTATAACAAACCCGACTCTTCGTCGGGTTTTGAACGGTCAAAATATAGCTAATTTTATTTACAAAATCAAGATAAGCCCTATTTCATCAGCAAAAGTTTTTTTGTTTGAGAAAATCCACTTCCTGTTGTTATCCTATAAAAATACACACCACTCGATAAGCGGGAACCGTCAAACTTAACCTCATCGCGTCCTGCCTTGCGTTCTTCATTTACTAAGGTTGCTACTTCCTGTCCTAATACATTATAAACTCTTAAGGCAACTTTTGATTGGTGCGGAATATCAAATTCAATTGTCGTCGTCGGATTAAATGGGTTCGGATAATTCTGATAGAGTTTGTATTCGCTGGGTATATCAGCGACCGGTGGTTTACCTCCATTCAAGGTTCCGGGTTCGGTTGTCTTTAGAATTGTGCCATCATTCCCGACAGCTATTCCATACGCCGAATCGACAAAAGCTACGGCAAATAAATCGTGCGAGTCGGCGCTGTACTGTGCATACCAGTTTGTGCCGCCGTTGTTCGTGTAATATATTTTCCCGCCATCGCCCACAACGTACATCGCTTGATTAGTTAAAAGAAAAATATCTTTGAGGTTGGTTTCAATCGGAACGCCGATGTTTTCCCAAGTTAATCCCCTGTCGTTAGATGTGATTACAGTACCGCTATCCCCTGCAATAAATAATTGATCGCCGATAATCTTTACAGCTCGCAAATTTGCCGTTACGCCGGAATATTTCTGTTCCCAGCCGTTCACGCTGTCTGTAGAAATAAAAACAGTTCCGTTATCTCCGGCGAGTACGGTTTTCCAGTCGGGGAATACATCAACGCCGTAAAAGTTTTTTGCAGAGTCAACAACCATCTCGTTCCAGGTTTTTCCGCTGTCAACAGTTGAAGCGGCAAAACCTTTATCACCCGCAATCCAACCGGGTTGCGAAAGATTCATGGATATAGCACGTATTGTTTTCTTGTTTGAAAGTGTCCGCTTCTGCCAAATGGTTCCTCCGTCGGCGCTGTTGAACAGCGAGCCATTCTCTCCAACTGCGAAGAAAACATTCTGAGTTGGATTTGCAAATTTGTAAAAAGGTAAATTATTCCCGATCCAGCCCTCTGCCCAGCTCACTCCGCCGTCCGTTGTTTTTAGGAATACTCCCTGGTCGCCTACTGCAAATCCATTTTGACGGTCTGTGAATTTTACATCGTTCAATTTCTGCCAGAAAAAATTCGGTTGTTTGAACCACTTTTGTGTATAAGTATCCGAAATCAAAGCTGAAATATATTTATTATTTCCAACCTTTGTTTCGTTTATCTGATCGATGGTAACTGTATTTGCAAATGAATTTACCTTTGTCGGCAAGCTTTCGTAATAAGTTCCGTTGAAGAAACCCGCCCTGAGCAACCGTTCATCTTGTACGCCCGTCCCTACCTCTCGGTCATTGGCTTGTCTATCGCTGTACATAAACTGGAGCTTTGCGTTAAATTGCGCGTTCGACGGATAGGGAGTTATTCTTAGCCATCTCTTCAAATAACGTTCGCCGCCGGGGTTGCTGATAAGAGGTGGAGTGGAATCCGGATAAGCACGTACGTTTATACTATCCAGCCCGCTAATGCCTGTAAACCACATCGTTGCGATTGTGCGACCATCGTAAGTTACAAAATGATATGGAACATCAGTCTGCGTGATAGGTAGTGTAACAATATTGTACATACCGCTGGGTGGATTAATAAATGTTTTATAGAGATAATTTCTTCGAACAGTTACGTAATACTTTAAAGCTTCTACGTGCTCATAAAAATCCTGCATCGTTCCCCATTTGTAATTATCCTTTGCTACCTCGTTTTCGATGAGATTTTTGAGACTATCAATTTTTGTATGATAACGGGCTTCCGTGAAAAGTGAATCGAGCACATATTTTAACCGCACCCGGAACATCTCTTTCAATCGAGGCGTAGCCATCCATCTATCTTTTAAAACATTTGAAGGTCCGGCTAACGGTGAAAAAGTATAGGCAAAGCCATCGTTTAATAAAGATGAAGGATAAGGTTTCGTCAAATCGCCGCTGCGCCCCCAACTCAAATCGTAATCCCACGGCAGCACAATCCATTGGTGTGCGAGACGCGTTGTATCGCGATACAAATTATAATTCTTGTTGTAACTATCGCCCATCATTGTGATGGTGTTTGCACAGAACCAATTTAGCACGCTCATCGTATCGAACAATTGAATTGCTGTTTCTGCAAATGATCCATCGGGCGTATCGTTAAGAGTTTGAATTAAATCTTTCAAGTGGGCGTAGCTGGTTCCAATGCCCAAATCGTAGTACAATTTTATTAGACTATCTGGTTGAACGGTTAAGTCTGCCATCGTCCATGTATCGTTTGCTTCATACAGTGGACCGGGCGTAAATCCTCTGTTAATTAGAAAATAGCTGTCTATCTTATCAATAAAGGAAAACAATCCTTTAGATTCTCCATTGATAGAAAAATTTGAGTGATAACAAAAAGGTGCAACGGCTCTCATATCGCCGAATAGATCCCATGCGAGTTTTTCTCTTATTAAAGATTTATCGGTGTACATCGCATTGAGGTTCATATCGCGATTTCCGTAATAAAGTTGTGTTGTTGCAAAGCGGACACGATATGCTTTTTTGGGAAAATACCGGGTGGAATGCCCTTTGAAACGAATATTTGATCCGCTCCACAAAGTGTCGTTTGATGTAAAGGGAGCTGGCAACCGGACATCGCTCCAAATACTTCGAGTATAAAGAGAATCGTAATTGGCTTGTGTCATTGTAACGCTGTAGTTGGGAACTTGTGAAAACGATTGATAACCCGTTAACAATGTTAATACTAATAGAATAAATAATTTTTTCATTTGTACACTTTTGAGTTTATTTAATAATTTCAGAAATCTTTTTTTCTAAATTTTCGCCACGCAATTCAAAATCGGCAGCAACAACTTTTCCCGTGATATCCACTAAAATTGGTTTCGGGATACCAACGATGCCAAACTTCTCTGCGATTTCAGCTTTAAAACCGTCATTTAAAAAACTGTGCAGCCACGGCATTTTCCATTTACCATCACGAAATTTTTTAACATCCTTCGGACTGTTATCGAGTGAGATACTTATTATCTCAAAGTTCTTATCTTTAAACTTTTCGTATGTATTATGAAGGTTTTCCATTTCATCGACACAAGGCTTACACCAGGTTGCCCAGAAATCTAACAAATAATTTTTACCTTTCAAATTATCGTTGGTGTAAACTATATTTGGCTCATCTAACGATGCAAATGAAAATTCAGGAACGAGCGAGCCTACTAATTTAATGTTCTTAATTCTTAATGCTTTTACTTCACGGCTGTTGCTGTAATCGCTAATCAATCTGCTGTGGTATCTTTCTGCATCAGCATCAAGTCCATCTGACCTGAGTCTTTCATATTCAGCATAAAGCAACGCTGATTTTAGCTTGTCGTTAGTATTATCATTCAGTAAGTTTAAGACATAAAAATTAAGATTACCTTTTTTGTTGAGGGAACTGAGTGTTGCAGCATTTAATTGCACATCAAAACTCCAGAATATGGAATTCAAAGGAACTTCTTGAATAACACGATTAATGAAAGTCGAATCAGCATTTTTTGGGTCGAAAGAGTATAATTGAAAATAGCTTAAAAGTAAAAACTGCTGGAGCTTTTGATTTGGTTCTGCCGATATTTTGTTTTTTAGTTTATCGATCTGTTCCTGAACCCAGTTGAATTTAAAATCCCTCAGTTTTTTTCCGCTCGCAATGTGAGTATTCAGCGCCAAGCTGTAAGCCTTTTCTTTCTCTTTATACAATTGTGAATAATCCGAAAAGTAAGCCGAAAATTTTTGAACTACAATATCATCGTGTTTAACTATTATATCCGGTTTGTTGTGGGAACGTATTAGCTTATCAGGGTCAAAAATTATTTTAACTTTCCCATCTTTGGGAGTTACAATCGAGCGGTAATCGCCGCCACCGTCATATTCATAATCTTCCGACATTGTTCCGTTTACACTGCGGCTGGAAAAAATTCCTAAAATTTGATAAGAAAATTTTTCTTCAGACGTATTGAATACAGAGGTATAGGTTCCGTCAGGTTCTTTAGTCATTTGCTGAGAGGTTTCAAAATCAAAAGCGTTAAAATCGCCAATAATTTTTACTTCGTTGACCACATCGACATATTCATACGGACTAAGTTTGATTTCAATGTTATAAGTGGCGGGATTTTCCGCTAACAAAGCAACATCAGTCAGATTATGATTAACCCCGCTACACGAAAATTTAACGATACCGTTTATGTCGGTTGTGAACTCAAATGAACCGTCCTTGCCGACTTCGATAGAATTTGTTTTTTTGTTATCATAATAGTGAACGTGGGCTTTAGGCATTGGTGTGCCGTCGAAACCTAAAAGTTTCCCTTTAATAATGGTTTGGTTATAAATCTCTGTGGTGATAAAAAATAAAAATGAACAAATTATAATTTTCATAAACCCTCCATATTTTTATTCAAATATAAATAACAGCTTGTAAGAAACAAAATTAAATTTTCTATGAAGGTCATTTAGTTTAACTAATTGTTTATTATAAAAATAAACAGTCGTATCTCTTATAATATCAACAGGTTACGAGTGGGGGTAAAAAACTGCGAAAACACTTGCAATCTTTAAATTTATAACTTATATTGCCTTTGTCTCCAATAAAGAACGTTCTAAGTTCTAAAGAGATTTTATGAGTAGGCAACTGACGGAGACGATAATATTACATTACTAAAAATAATATGAAGAAGGATATGAAGTTTGGTAGAAAAAATAAATATCTCATTATATACTTAAGTCTGATTTTATTTTGCAC